>VGOG01000047.1 GCA_016875995.1 Chloroflexota bacterium | reverse complement strand
TCCACCCTCTTCGGCGACCTGGATGGGGACTGCGACGTGGACATTGTGGACATCATGATGGTGGCCAGCAGATGGTGCTGCCGACGCGGGGATGCATGTTACGATACCCGCTGTGACCTCGACGGCGACGGCGACATTGACATCGTGGACATCATGAGGGTGGCGGCTCACTGGGGGGAAAGCTGCTCCCCGTAGATCAACACACAGGCCAGGAGGAACACGACATGAAACTTGCACTGAGCGAAGCGAACGTGACACGCCCTGCAGCACAAACCATCGGACTCATCAGCCTGCTCGTGCTGATCTTAACCCTGGCCTACAGTTCGACCCCGGTTAGGGGCGATCCCGCGCCTGAGTGGGTGAACTTCTTCAGTAGCAACACCACCTTTTTCGGTCAGCCCGTGCCCGTGGGGGCCGTGATCGCGGCCTTCGATCCCCAGGGCGTGCAATGCGGCCAGTTCACCGTCGTCGAGGAAGGCAAATACGGCCTCCTGGCCTGCTATGGCGACGACCCGGCCACTCCCGAGGACGAGGGGCCCCAACCAGGAGAGCCCATCTCCTTCAAGATAAATGGCCTGCCGGCCACGCCTGTGCCCATCAGCCTCAACGGCAACCCTGTGCCACCATCAACCACCGTCACCTGGACGAGTTTCAGCGATCGGTGGGAGGTTGATCTGCACGTGGTTGCCCCGCCGCCTCCACCAGTACCTGTTGGTGGCTACATCGTGCCGGTGAACAGGCTGGAGCTGTTGACACCGTGGCTGAACATGACAGCAATGGCTTCCCTTGTTGCCCTCACGGTTGCGTTGGTCAGGAGGCGCAGAGGCTAAGCGACATCGTGAGATGATCTGAAACACAAAAGGTTCTGGCAACCGGTCCGCCAGAACCTTTTGTTTTGCGTGGTGGCTCGTTTGTCAGGTGGGCGAAACAGGACTTGAACCTGTGACCTCTTCCTTGTAGGGGAAGCGCTCTATCCAACTGAGCTATTCGCCCCTCAATCTTGATTATACTGCAAAGGCACAGGGTTGTCAAACGAAAGCTGCACCGCACCGAAGAGGCTATGGCGACCTTCTACGACACGAGAGGCAGAAATTGCGCTCCTTTCGGTCCACGTCGGGCAGGGAATTGGAGAAACACATCACGCAGTGCGGGTTGCGGCAGTGGCCCAGGCCGTAGGTGTGGCCCAGCTCGTGTACCGCCTCCTTGACCGCCCGCTGATGAAACAGGGCCTCGTCCTCAGGCAGGCCGTAGAAGCTCTGCCGCAAGCGAGGCAGGGCAATCACCGCCGCCGGCCCGCCCATCCGCGCCTGGCCGAACACGAAGTTGAGGCCCGGCGTGTATAAGTCCAGATCCGCCATGCCCAGCCATCTCTCGGCGTCAAGATCCAGGCGACTCAACTGGGCCAGGATGTCATCCACGAGATATTGCCCCCGCCGCCGGTCGTAAGCATAGTCAGGATGGGGCAAAGCAGCGGCGATCACGTAGGCCCAACCAAACGCCTCCCGCAAACCCTGGCCGATGACGGTCAGAATGGACTCATCCACCTGACCGATGGGGACAACAACAATGGGCCTCACCGCTCCCCTGCTCCCCCGCACCTCTGTCCCTCTGCTCCCTTGCTCTCCTGCTCCCTTGCCCCCCTGCTCCTTGCTCACATCCTCTCCGGCGCAGTTACGCCCATCAGTCGCAATGCCTTGGCCAACACGATTTTGGCCGCCGAGACCAGCTTGAGGCGGGCTTTGTTCAACTCGGCGTCGGTGGGATCAGAGGAGACAACGCGGCACTCTTTGTAGAACGAATGAAACGCGCTGGCCAGGTCCTGAGCGTAGTAGGTCAGGTGGTGGGGGGCCAGGTTCACGGCGGCCTGCTCCACCACCTCAGGCAACAACAGCATGTGGCGGATGAGAGCCAACTCCGCGGGATGCCGCAACAGCGATAGGTCACCAGCGGCGAAATCGGGCACCCGCTCGGTGGCATAGCGCAGGATGCTGGCAATGCGGGCATGGCCGTACTGGACGTAGTAAACCGGGTTCTCGGCCGACTGCTCCACCGCCAGGTCCAGGTCGAAGTCCATCTGGCTATCGGCAGCGCGGGCCAGGAGGAAGAAGCGCACCGCATCGGGCCCCACGTCCTCAATGACCTCTCGCAGGGTGATGATGTCGCCGGTGCGCCGCGAGAGCCGCACCACTTCGCCCCCACGCTTGAGGGTGACCAACTGATAGATGATCAGGGTCAGCCTGTCAGGGTCCAATCCCAGGGCGCGCATCATGGCCTTCATCCGCGGGACGTGGCCCTGATGATCCGCGCCCCAGACATCAATGACCCAATCGAAGCCCCGCTCCACGAACTTGTGGTAGTGATAGGCGATGTCCGACGCAAAGTAGCCCGGCTCGCCGTCGGAACGCACGAGCACCTCGTCCTTGTCCCCGCCCAACTCAGTGGCCGTGAACCATATCGCCCCTTCTCGCTCGACGATGTGCCCGCCCTGGCGTAGAATGGTCATGATCCTGGCAAAGTACCCATCGTCGTAGAGGCTCTGCTCCGAATACCAGCGATCGTAGTGCACGCCCAGCAGTTCCACGTCCTCTTTGATGCAGGCCAACGCCTTGGCCAACCCCACCTTGCCAATGGCCGTCACCGCCTCATCGTAAGGCATACTCAGGTACCTGTCACTCTCCTCTGCGGCGATCTCTTGCCCCCACTGGACCATGTAGCGGCCTGCGTACCCCCCCTCAGGGATGGCGATCTCCTGGCCCAGGGCCTGGGCATAGCGGGCGTAGAGAGTTTCGTTGAACAGGCGCATCTGCGAGCCGGCGTCGTTGACGTAGTACTCCCGTTGCACGTCATAGCCAGCCGCTGCCAGCACGTTGGCGAGGGTATCACCCAACACGATGTTGCGCCCACTGCCCACGTGCAACGGCCCGGTGGGGTTCGCGCTGCCATATTCCACCTGCACCTTTTTGCCGTGGCCGATGTCAGTGTTGCCGTAGGTGTCTCCGGCGGCCAGTATCGTCTCCACCTGCTGGGCCAGCCAGCCGTCGTCCAGGGTGAAGTTGATGTAGCCAGGATGGGCTACCTCGAGCTTGCTCAAGTAAGCGGTCTCAGGCAGGTACTTGACGACGATGTCGGCTATCTTGAGGGGAGCCATGCGGGCCAGGTTAGCTAATTGCAGACAGATAGGCGTGGCGTAGTCACCGTGCTCAGCCTGCCTGGGGTGCTCCAGAGAGATTTCAGGGACAGCGAAAGAAGGCAGGTCGCCTTTCTTCTGAGCTTTGCGGATGGCTTGTTGGATCAACCCGGTGATTTCATGCTTGACCACTTTTGATCTTTGGTCCTTAGTCCTTAGTCCTTGGTTACTCGTCATTGGTGCTCCTTCCTCATCTCCATACTAGCTTTCAACGCTCTTGGCAACGAACAGTGGCTCTCGTTCCTCATTGACTCGTTGCCTCGCTAACTCGTGGCCTCGTTTCTTCTCTTTCGCACCGCCATGGCATGGGCCGGGAACCCCTCGTACTCGGCGAAGGTCGCGCTGCCCTCGGCCAGGGTATCGAAACCGGCGCGGTCGAGGACGTAGCACACCGAATTGTGCTTCAGGAAGTCGTGGACGGACACGGGGGACTGCACCCGGGCGAAGCCGCCGGTGGGGATGACGTTGGTCGGCCCCAGGGAGAAGTCGCCGAAGGTGAACGTTGTCCGCTGACCCAACAGGATGGTGCCGGCGTGGCGTATCCGCGGCAGCACCGCCAGGGGATTCTGGACAGCCAACTGCAGGTGCTCCGGGGCATAGTCGTTGACCAACTCGATGCTCTGATCCAGGGACTCGGTCAGGATGGCGCCGCCGTACTGGGATAGCACGGTCTCGCAGATGTGCCGTCGCTCGTCGGGCAGTTCAGCCAGTAGCACGGGCAGCACCTCCTGGACGCCGTCAATCAGCTCCTGGCTGTGGGTTACCAACAGGGAAGCGGCATCTTTGCCATGCTCCGCCTGGACCAGGAGGTCCAGGGCCGCGCTGCAGGGGTCGGCCTCCTCGTCGGCCAGGATGATGGCCTCGCTCGGCCCGGCTACATTTCCCACGTCCACGACCCCGGCCACCAGTTGCCGGGCGGCCATCACATAGGGGCTGCCAGGCCCCACGATCTTGCCCACCCTGGGCACGGTCTCGGTGCCGAAGGCCAGGGCCGTGATGGCCTGGGCCCCGCCCACCTTATAAATCTCTGTCACGCCAGCCAGGTCGGCCGCAACCAGCGTTCCGCTGTTGACGCCTCCTATGGGAGTCGGAACTTCCCCCCCAGAATTGGGGGGGACCGAGGGGGGGCAAGGAGGCGTGCAGGCCACGATTCTCGTCACACCGGCCACCTGGGCGCAAATCCCCAGCATCAGCATCACCGAAGGGAAGTCCCCTTTGCCGCCGGGAACGTACAGGCCCACCGACTCGATAGGCGTGACCCGCTGCCCCACCAGCACCCCTTCCACAATCTCCATCAGCCACATCCCCTGGGCCATGCTTCGCTCCTGAAAGCGGCGGACGTTTCGCGCCGACTGGCGAAAGGCATCCAGGGTCTCTGGACTCACCTGCTCGTAGGCCTGCTCGATCTCCTCCTCGGACACCTTGAGCTCTGCAGGGGACAGGCGCACGCCGTCGAAGCGGGCGGTGTACTCGATGAGCGCCGCATCCCCCCGCGCCTTCACGTCCTCGACGATGGGCTTTACCGAGGGGATGAGCCCCTCGATGTCCAGCCCCGATCTCCTCTTCAGGGCGGCTATCTCATCTGCGGTCATCTGGCTGAGACGACGAACCTTCATGATCCCTCCCTATGGATTTTCGATTGCCGATTGCCGATTGCCGATTTTCGATTTCTCAGGCGACTAATGCCTGAAGTGCCGCACGCCGGTGAACAGCATGGCTAAGCCACAAGCATTGGCGGCCTCGATGACGCTGGGATCACCTATGGAACCCCCTGGCTGCACGACGGCCGTTATCCCGGCCCTGGCCGCTTCCTCCACCCCATCGGGGAAGGGGAAGAAGGCGTCGGAGGCCAGGACTGCCCCCTGCGCCCGTTGGCCAGCCCTGGCGATGGCCAGGCGCACCGCGTCCACGCGGCTCATCTGCCCTGCCCCGACCCCCACCGTAGCCATCCCGCGGACCAAGACGATGGCGTTGGACTTGACGTGCTTGGCCACCTTCCAGGCAAAGCCCAGAGCTTCTAGCTCCTCCGCCGTCGGCTCGCGCTCAGTCACCACCTTCCAAGCTGCCCCATCCTCGGCAATCACATCCTCTTCCTGGACCAGTAATCCACCCCTCACGCTCCTCATCTCCCATGCCCCGCTGCTCCCTTGCTCCGTCGCTCCCCTGCTCCTCTGCTCCCCTGCTCCCCTGCTCCCTTGCCCCCCTGCTCCCAACATCTCCAACAGGCGGCAGTCGGGACGCTCGGCCAGAACCTCCAGCGCCTCAGAAGTGAAGGTGGGGGCAGCGATGGCCTCGACGAACAGATCGCCCAGGGCCAGGGCCACTTCCCCATCGAAGGGGCAATTCGTGGCGATAATGCTCCCGAAAGCGGAGACGGGGTCGCTGGCCAAAGCCGCTCGGAAAGCGTCAGCCAGGTTGGGATTGCTGGCCACGCCGCAAGGATTGCCATGTTTGATGATGGCCAGAGTGGGTGCGGCGAAGTCGCTCGCCAGCCGCCAGGCAGCGTCCAGGTCCAGGATGTTGTTGTAGGAAAGAGTCTTGCCCTGCAATAGATTGCCACCGAGGGGGCTCGCCCTCCCTCTTTCCCCCCCAAGGTTGGGGGGGAGGAAGGGGAGGCTGCCCAGGCTATAAAGAGCAGCCTGCTGGTGGGGATTCTCGCCGTAGCGGAGGTCGGCCAGCCTGGTCAAGTTGAGATGCAGTGTGGCAGGGAAGACTGCTTCCTCGAAACGAGTGGCCAGATAGCGGCTAATGGCTGCATCGTAGCTGGCCGTATGGCGGAAGGCTTTCAGGGCCAGGCGCTGGCGAGTGGCGAGGGAGAGGTCGCCTTGCTCTCGCAGTTCGGCCAGGACAATGGCGTAGTCGGCAGGGTCAGCCACCACGGCCACGTGGGCAAAGTTCTTGGCCGCCGCCCTCAGCAGGGCCACGCCGCCGATGTCAATCTGCTCGATGGTCTCAGCCAGCGTTGTCTCCGGCCTGGCAACGGTCTCGGCGAAGGGATAGAGGTTGACGGCCACCAGGTCAATGGGGGCAATGCCCTGGGCCTTCAGCTCCGCCAGGTGCGACGGGTCACGTCGAGCCAGGATGCCGCCGTGAACCGCCGGGTGAAGCGTTTTAACCCGCCCGTCCAGGATCTCAGGAAAGCCGGTGACATCCTCGATGGGGCGCACAGCGAGTCTCGCCTCTCGCAGAGCGCGGGCCGTGCCGCCGGTGGCAATCAACTCCACGTCCAGTTCGGCCAGCCCCTGGGCGAATTCCACCAGTCCGTCTTTGTTGGAAACACTGAGCAGTGCTCGCTTGATCTTCATCTGTTACTCCTGAAAGTGATTTGGTGTTGGGCATCGGTCAAACCGCGGCATCATTTTCTGGAACTTCATTATCCCCGCGAGGTTCAGCTCAGGGCGATGCAACGCGAAATGTTAGTGACATAGCCTTGGAAAGGTGTAGTTTGCGCCGAGTGTCCTTGACAAGAGTGGTGCCTGGACAACTACAGGTTTTCAACCGGGTTTGAACCGTCTGGTCAGTTCCTCTTCTAAATCCGCCAGCTCAATATCGCGGTAGGCCAGGAGTACCAGGGTGTGATAGAGCAGATCGGCCACCTCGTAGACCAATCGCTCGTTGTCTTCCCCCTTGGCGGCCACGATGGTTTCCACCACCTCCTCGCCGATCTTCTTGAGGATCTCGTTTTCCCCGGCGGCGAAAAGGCGGCAGGTGTAGGAACCCTGCCGGGGGTTGACTTTGCGGTCCTGGATGACGTTGAACAAGTCCTGTAGTATGGTGCTCATTGTTTGCTTCACTCAGCCTCCTCCCTAGAGTGACGAGGGACGAGGGACAAGGGACAAGGGACTAGGGACTAGGCATTAGGGATCGGGACAAGAGGTCAGGCCGCCTGGTCCCTGATCCTTAGTCCCTGGTCCCTGCCATTTGACCAAACAGCGATAGAAGCAACTTTGTTGGCCGGTGTGGCAGGCCGGGCCGCGCGGCTCGACGCGGAGCAGCAAGGTGTCGCCGTCGCAATCGTAGCGTATCTCCACGATGCGCTGGGTGTTGCTTGAAGTAGCCCCCTTGTGCCACAACTCCGAGCGGCTGCGACTCCAGAAATGGGCCTCGCCCGTGGAAATGCTCTTCTCTAGAGCCTCGCGGTTCATGTAGGCCAGCATCAGCACCTGACCTGTCCGCGCATCCTGGACGATCACCGGCACCAATCCCTGGTCATCCCATTGGATCTCCACGCCTAGCCTCCCTTGCTCCTCTGCTCCTCTGCTCCCTTGCTCCCCTTCCATTCATCACTCCCCATCGCTACAATCTAACCGGCACACCCTGCGCCGCCAGATACTCCTTCACCTGGGCGATGGTCAACTGCTTGTAGTGGAAGAGGGAAGCGGCCAGAGCAGCGTCGGCTTTGCCGGCGGTGAAAGCCTGGTAGAAGTGCTCCAGCTTGCCCGCCCCGCCGGAGGCGATGACGGGGATGGATACCGCCTCGGCGACGGCGCGGGTCAGCTCGATCTCGTAGCCTTCTTGAGTGCCGTCGCAGTCCATGCTGGTGAGCAGGATCTCCCCCGCCCCACGCTTATCTACCTCTCTGGCCCACTCCACAGCATCCAGTTCCGTTGGCGTGCGCCCCCCGTGAATGTAGACTTCCCACCCTTGAATTTTGAGCTTTGAGCTTTGGAGTTTGAAGTTCCCCGTTCGCTTGGCATCAATCGCCACCACGATACACTGACTGCCGAAGTGCTTCGCTCCTTCGGTGATCAGCGATGGATTCTTGACCGCAGCAGTGTTGATGGAGACCTTGTCGGCCCCAGCCATCAGGATGGCCCTGATGTCCTCGATGGTGCGGATGCCCCCGCCCACGGTGAAGGGGATGAACACCGCATCGGCCACGCGGCGCACCATCTCGATGGTGATGTCACGCCGCTCGTGGGAGGCGGTGATGTCCAGGAAGAC
Organism: Chloroflexota bacterium; assembly: GCA_016875995.1. GTDB lineage: Bacteria > Chloroflexota > Anaerolineae > VGOG01 > VGOG01 > VGOG01. The sequence goes on along the minus strand of VGOG01000047.1, from coordinate 13,361 downwards.
CAGCTCATCGGCCCGCTCGGCATCGTACACCTGGGCCTGCTCGACAGGGTCCCCCGCGTCCCGCAGGTTCACGAAATTGATCCCTTTCACTACTCGCCCGTCTTTGACATCCAAACACGGGATAATCCGCTTAGATAGCATCCTGACCTTGCCCCCCCAATTTGCCTCTCGTTCGCCGAAGTCTCCTGACCGAGACAGGCCAGGGCTCGGTCGGGAGACCTTCGCCCATCACGCCGGGAGACCTTTGCCCATCACGCCGGGAGACCTTTGCATTTGCTGATTTGCTGATTTGCTGATTTGCTGATTTGTATCGCCTCCCGCAACCCCACTGCTCCACTGTACAGCGCCTGGCCGATGATGACGCCCTCTACCCCGCTGGCCTCGACCTCCTTGAGCCGACGCAGGTCATCCAACGAAGAAACACCTCCGGAGGCGATGACCTTTAGCCCCGTGCGCTGAGCCAGCTCCCTGACGGCTTCGACGTTGACCCCGCTGAGCATCCCATCGCGGGCGATGTCGGTGTACACGACGCGCTCCACGCCCAGCCCCCTCACTCGGAGAGCCAGCTCAGTAGCCGTCAACGACGAGACCTCTTGCCAACCGTGGGTAGCTACTTTTTCCCTCCGAGCATCAATGCCCACCACGATTCGCTCGGCTCCAAAGCGCCGCACGGCCTCGGCCACCAGGCTTGGCTCCTCTACCGCCACCGTCCCCAAGATGACCCGCGTCAGGCCCAGCTTCAATGCCTCCTCGATGTCAGCCAGAGTACGCAGGCCGCCGCCGAACTGGATTTGGAGGTTGGAGGTTGGAAGTTGGAAGTTTGAGCTTTGAGCTTTGAACTTTGAACTTATTATCTCCTTGACCACCCGTAGATTCTTGGAACTTCCCCCCCAGGGTTGGGGGGGACCGAGGGGGGGCGACGAAGCCTGGCCAAAGGCGCCATCCAGGTTGACGATATGGAGCCACTCGGCGCCCTGGGAGGCCCAGCGCTCGGCCATGGCTACGGGATCATCGGAGAAGACGGTTTCCGCCTCCGGGCGACCCTGTCGCAGGCGGACGCATTTTCCTCGACGCAGGTCAATGGCTGGAAAGACGATCATAGTTCGATCCTGTATGTCATTGCGAGTTTTCCATGGCGCGGCGTGCCATCCGTAGGGGGCAGAAACTTGGGCAAGGTTCGTAGTGACGGCTTTAGCCGTTGTTTGGCGGCAGAGCGACTAAAGTCGCCACTACGAACCAAGTTTCTGAGTAGCGCAGCGAAGCAATCCCCTCCTGGCTAAGTGAGAAAGGGATTGCTTCGTCGCAGCCCGCCACGCTTCGCTCGCGGCTTCGGCTCTTCGCAATGACACAAGCAAAAGTTGCGCAGAATCCTTAGCCCCACCGCCTGGCTTTTCTCAGGATGGAACTGGATGCCGAAGACGTTGTCCTGGCCGATGATAGAGGCGTAATCAATGCCATAGTCGGTGGTAGCCAGAACGATTTCGGGGTCAGCGGGGGCGACGTAGTAGGAATGGACAAAGTAGGCGTAGCTACCATCGGCTACACCCTTCAAGAGGGGGTTGGCCCGCTGGATGTGAATCTGATTCCAACCGATGTGGGGCACCTTGAGCCCAACCTCGAAGCGCCTGACCTGGCCGCTAAAGACACCCAGGCCCCTGTGCTGGCCCATCTCGTCGCTCTCCTCGAACAGGAGCTGCAAGCCCAGGCAAATGCCCAGGAAGGGGCGCCCTTGGGCGATGACATGGCGGATGACATCGGCCAGCCCTGCCTGCTCCAGATTGGACATCGCCTGGCCGAAGGCCCCCACGCCGGGCAGCACCACCGCCGAAGCTGATTCGATGGTTGCCCGATCCGTGGTAACCACCGCCTCTGCCCCCACGTACTCAAAAGCCCTCTGGACACTGCGCAGATTCCCCATTCCGTAGTCAATGATAGCAATCATTTTCTTTGAAGTTTGAACTTTGGATTTTGAAGTTTGGAATTGTCTACAACACCCCTTTGGTTGAGGGGATGCCCTCCCTCCTGGGCTCGATTCTCGTCGCCGCTCCCAGCGCGCGGCCCAACGCCTTGAACAGGGCCTCGGCTTTGTGGTGGTCATCGCGGCCGTAGACGACGCGGGCGTGGAGGTTCAGGCGGGCGTGGTAAGCCAGGGTCTCCAGGAAATGGGGGATGAGGCTGGTGGCCAGACTCCCCATGCGAGGAGTGGCGAAATCGGCTTCCACCACCGCGTAAGCCCGTCCCCCCAGGTCGAGGGCCACGAAGGCCAGGGCCTCGTCCATGGGCACGTAGCTATGCGCCAGGCGCACGATGCCCTCCCGCTCCCCCAGGGCCTGGTCGAGGGCCTTCCCCAGGCAGATGGCCACATCCTCCACCGTGTGATGCTCGTCCACCTCCAGGTCCCCCTGGGCGCGCACCGTCAGGTCGAACAGGCCGTGGAGGGCCAGATGGCTCAGGAAGTGGTCCAGCGCTCCCACGCCAGTGGCGATGTCGGCCCTTCCCACGCCGTCCAGATCCAACTCGACGCGAATCTTCGTTTCCCTGGTCTCCCGCTCGACTATTCCTCTACGCATTTTTCAACCTGCTTTGGCGGAGGGTGCATGTTACTCATGCCCTCAGTAACCCTTCATCATCAGGGGCAGGTAGACACGATGCGGGGGCTCCAGGAACTCCCAGGCCAGGTGCACAGCCGCCGGCCCGCTGATGTCGTTGTACTCCAGCCGCACCGGGTGATCGCCCGCTGCCAGAAATAGCGTAGCGCTGTATGTCCCCGCCGGGCCCTCCCACTGGTCTACCAACAACCGCCCACCTACCCACAGTCGAACCCCATCGTCGGCCTGGACGGTGAAGAGATAAGTGCCAGCAGCCAGCGGCAGGTAGCGCTGGAAGCGGGCGGAGAAACCATCGGCGGGGAGGGCGGGGTCCGGTGCACCTGTGCCCCAGTCGAAGTCCACTTCGGCCGTCTGAGTGATGACCAATGGCCGCTCCGCCAGCCAGCGGTTGGCGAAGTACTCGCCGCGCCATGTAGTCGGGTAGGCTGTGACGAAGGCTTGGATGCGGTTGTTATCAGTGTCCGCCACGTAGGCAGTACCGTCGGGGGCTACAGCCACACCAAAGGGATAGCTGAACTGTCCTTCGCCGGGGCCCCAGGAACCCCACCTCCCCAGGAAGGCTCCATGGGCTAAGAAACGCTGGATGCGGCCATTCCCACTATCCGCCACGTAGACCGTGCCGTCAGGGGCTACCGCCACGCCATGGGGCTCCCAGAACAGTCCGTCGCCGAAGCCTTGAGAGCCCCATTTGCCCAGGAACTCCCCCGTGGCCGAGAAGCGCTGGATACGGTGGTTCTGAATTTCGGCCACATAAACCATGCCGTTGGAAGCTACCGCCACGCCATAGGGGTAGGAGAACTGCCCATTGCCGCTGCCCTGGGAGCCCCACTTGCCCAGGAAGGCCCCACTGGCCGAGAAGCACTGTATGCGGTAGTTCCCGTTGTCCGCCACGTAGACTGTACCGTCGGGAGCTACCGCCACGCTAGAGGGATAGCTGAACTGCCCGTCGCCGGAGCCAGAGGAGCCCCACTTGCCCAGGAAGTATCCGTTGGCCAAGAAGCGCTGGATGCGGTGGTTCCAGGTGTCCGCCACATAGACTGTGCCATCGGGGGCTGCCGCTACACCAGAGGGCGAAACGAATTGCCCATCGCCGGAGCCATAGGAGCCCCACTTGCCCAAGAAATCCCCGCTGGCCGAGAAGCGCTGGATGCGGTGGTTCCAGTGCTCTGCTACATAGACCGTGCCGTCGGCGGCTACCGCCACGCCATAGGGATAGCTGAACTGCCCGTCGCCGGGGCCAGAGGAGCCCCACTTACCCAGGAAGTCCCCTGTAGCCGAGAAACGTTGGATGCGGTGGTTCTCTGAGTCGGTCACGTAGACCGTGCTGTCGGCAGTTACGGCCACACCAAAGGGATACTCGAATTGCCCATCATCGCTGCCTTGTGAGCCCCACTTGCCCAGGAAGTCCCCGCTGGCCGAGAAGCGCTGGATGCGGTGATTCCAAGTGTCCGAGACGTAGACCGTGCCGTCGGTGGCTACCGCCACGCCATAGGGCCAGTTGAACTGCCCGTCGCCGCTGCCCAAAGAACCCCACTTGCCCAGGAACTCCCATGTAGCCGAGAAGTACTGGATGCGGTGGTTACTGGTGTCCACCACGTAGACCGTGCCGTCGGCGGCTACTGCCACCCCATAGGGCCAAGTGAGCTGTCCGTCGTCGTGTCCATAGGAGCCCCACTTGCCCAGGAAAGCCCCCGTGGCCGAGAAGCGCTGGACGCGGTGGTTCCCGCCGTCCGCCACGTAGACCGTGCCATCTGGGGCTGCAGCCACACCAGAGGGCCAGGTAAGCTGTCCGTCGTCGTGGCCATAGGAGCCCCACTTGCCCAGGAAAGCCCCCGTGGCCGAGAAGCGCTGGATGCGGTGGTTCCCTGAGTCCGCCACATAGACCGTGCCGTCGGGGGCGACAGCCACGCCGTAGGGGTTGTTGAACTGCCCGTCGCCGCTGCCCTGGGAGCCCCACGTCCCCAGGAACTGGCCTGTGGCCGAGAAGTGTTGGATGCGGTGGTTGTCTGTATCCGCCACGTAGACTGTGCTGTCGGGGGTTACTGCCACGCCAGAGGGCTCGTTGAACTGCCCCACTGGGGCCTGAGCGCCGATGGCGAAGAGGAACTTGTCGGGGAGGGGTCCCTGTGCAGCCGTTGGCGTCATGCTGATAGGGAGCAGGGCCATCGCGAACAGGAATAGAATGACAAACAACCTGATCATGCGAAAGGCTTGGAATCTCATCGTGTACCTCCTTTGCGATTTTCAGTTGCCGATTGGTGATTGGCGATTCTCGCCTGACCGCAGAGGACGCAGAGAATCGGGATAATCATTCACCACTTCTCCTGTTCTATCATCTCGGCGCTCTCCGCGTTCTCGGTGGTAAACAGATGCGGAGTTTCGCTACTCTCTTGCCAGGGTCTGCAAATAGTCAGAAAGCGCTGACTTGAATTGGGCGAAGGCCGATTCCACACTTTCTATGCCCTCACACATACGGCTCCAATCCAATTCAAAACTATAGCCGTGATAAACGACGTGTCTGAACCGGCGAAAGGGTGCCAGAACAGATGCCAAAGGCTCATCAAACAAGGCAGGCAAAGGCCCATAAGGTGGCATGCAGAACCGCCTGAATAACTCCACGTGCCAGGCGTCGCCAGTGGGCAGCGGAACGGCATGAAAGCGGCTGATGCGCTTGAGGATATTCTCTATGCCGTTGTAAAATTGCGCCAAGAAGGCAGCAGCGGCAGTTTTCTCACGAACAGTCGGCTCTCTCCCGGCTAAATCATGCTGCAAAGCCAACAGTTCACGCACCGTGGCTTCCATCAATTCGAGTTCGATGGCGATTTCCTCACGGAGTTCTTCTGGCTTCATAGCAGTACCTTCCCTCTAGTTTCAATGAGCCGGGTAAAGCGTGTGGGAGGACTCAAGGGAACAATGTCCAAGGGGATCTGTAGTTCTTCCTCAAGCCGTGCTCCCAGTTCATACAGTTTCCATCCCGGAACGCCATCGCAAGCCAGGTCCAGATCCTTCGCCTGCGTCGGTGCTTCTAAGGCGCTGCCAAAGAGGATGAGGCGTGTAGCACCATACGCCTTCGCCAAAACTATAGTTCTTTCAATTTGCGTTTGCTGGATTCCCATGCTCTTTACTCCTTTGGATGACCGTCGGTCTTTCCTTTTCCATAGCCAGCGACAGTATACGCCGGCCAACCATGAAAGGCAAGTTGGACTTCGTCAGATCATTTTGCGGAGCGCGACCAGCAAGGCATCGGTCTGCTCGGGTTTACCGACACTGATGCGGATGCAATCCCTGAGGCCGGGTTTATCGAAATAGCGCACCAGGATGCCTTCCCTCTCCAGGAACAACTTGAACTCGCGGGCATCCCGGCCCAGGACACGGCAGAGGATGAAATTGCTTCGACTGGGGTAAGGATGCAAAAAGTCGAACTTCCCTAACTCAGTATAGAGCCTTTCCCGCTCAGTCACCATGCGCTGCACGTTGGCCCGCAGGTACTCCAGGTCCTCCAGCGAGGCCAGGGCAGCGGCTTGCGCGGCCACGTTGACGTTGTAGGGCTGCTTGATCTTCCACAGGTGGCGGATGATGCCCAGCGGAAAGACGCCGTACCCGAGCCGCAGGCCAGCCAGCCCGGCCCACTTGCTGAAGGTCCTGAGCACGATGAGATTGGGGTGCTCTGGCACCAGGTCCACCACGCTGGCGCCGCTGAACTCCGCGTAGGCCTCATCAACGACCACCACCAGGGGCAGCTCTAGCAACTGCAGGAGATCCTCCCGCGAGGTCAGGCTGCCGTCGGGGTTGTTAGGAGAGTTAATAAACAATAACTTCTCGCCCAATTTGAACTTTGAACTTTGAAGTATCGCCTCCACGTCGAGGGAGAAATCGGCTCGGCGAGGAACCTCAACCACTTGTGCCCCACAGACGGCGGCGTCGAAGGAGTACATGCCGAAGGTGGGCGGACAATTGATGATGGCATCGCCGGGTCGCAAGAAGAGGCGCATGATCAGGTCAATGAGCTCATCGGAGCCGTGGCCGAACATGACGTGGGCCTTATCCACGCCGACGTATTCCTGGATGGCCTCTCGCAAGAGAGTCTGCTCCGGGTCTGGATAGATGTGATAACCCCGGTAATCGGCCAGGGCGGCCAGAGCCCGCGGCGAGGGGCCGTAGGGATTCTCGTTGCCGTCCAGCTTGATGATGCGCTCCGCAGGCAGGCCCAGGCGCGCACTCAGCACCTCCAAGGGCTCGATGGGCGTGTATTCTTCCATGTCGTAGATGTCGGGTCGGAGCAAATCCTCAACTGTGAACTCAGCCATCTGGCCCCCCTCCCTTGTTGGTCTGATGGTCCGGTGGTCCCTGGTCGGATAGTCTAGGAGGTCAGGCGTGCCTGGTCCCTGATCCCTAGTCCCTGGTCCCTGATCCCTGGTCCCTATCACCTCCGCAATCCGCCTCATCAATTGATTGATCTCCCTCAGCCTGAGCTTGTGGCTGGCGCGGTTGACGATGAGACAGGCCTCGGAGGACATGATCTCGTCAATCTCGGCCAGGTTGTTCTCACGCAGGGTGCGCCCCGTGTCAATTATGTCCACGATGAGATCGGCCAGGCCCACCTGGGGGGCCAGTTCTACCGAGCCTGAGAGACTGACCACCTCGGCCGAGATGCCCTTTCTCAGGAAATGCTGGCGGGTCAGGCGGGGGTACTTGGTGGCCACCCGCAGCCTGTGGCGCAGGTGGAGGTTCTCGTCTTTGATCTCCGGCGGTCCAGCCACCACCAGCCGGCAGCGTCCAAAGCCCAACGCCATGGGCTCGTAGACATCCCGCTGCTCTTCGCACAACACGTCACGGCCCACGATCCCCAGGTCAGCCGCCCCGTGCTCCACGTAGATGGGCACGTCGGTGGGCCTGACGATCATAAAGCTGAGGCCCTGCTCCGATTCCTCCCAGACGAGCCGACGAGAGGAAAGAATCCCCATCACGTCTTTGCAACCCAGGCTCCGAAACAGATCCAGGCAGGGTTGGAGGAGGCGCCCTTTAGGCAAAGCTACTCTCAGGGGAGCAAGGGAGCAGGGGAGCAAGGGGGCAGGGGAGCAACGGAGCAAGGGAGCAGGGGAGCAGGTCTCAGTCATGTAGAACCTTCTCCAATTCTTCCCAACTAACCCAGCGCTGGCTTTCGGCGGTGGCCAGCAGAGCCCTTTCCCCATCGCCGGCCACGATGGCCTGGGCAATGCCCCGCACTCGTGCATACTCCAACAAGCCAGCTTCGTCTCGGGCCATCACGTCCACTTCCACCCTCAGTCCTCGCTGGCGCAGGTGTTGCAGGGTGGCTCTACCTGCCGAAGCAGCCTCGGCGGCTACCAAAAGGTCGGGAGCCAGGTTTACCTTTTGCTCACCCTGTTCCTCCAGGGCCAGCAGCACCCGTTCCACTCCGATGCCGAAACCCACGGCGGGCAGCGGTCGGCCATAGAGGCCAATGAGCTCGTCGTAGCGCCCGCCGTTGCAGATGGAGAAGCCCAGGCCAGGGCTGAAACCCTCGATGGTGACACCCGTGTAGTAGTCCATACCCCGCGCCTCGCCCAGATCAATAACCAGGTACTCAGCCAGGCCCTGGGCCGACAGCAGATTGTAGATCTGACCTAAGTTCTCTATGGCCTGGCGGGCAGCGGCATTTGGGGCCAGGTTGGCCGCTCGCGCCAATACCTCCTCGCCGCCACAGAGATGGGGCAACTCGCTCAAGGCCGTTGCGTAGCGGCCACTTATCCCCCATTCCTGCAGAGATTTCCTGAGACCTACCTCATCCTTGCGATCAATGGTTCCCTTGAGCTCCCCCACCTGGGCCGGCGAGAGGTTCAACTCGGCCACGATGGCCCTGAAGAAGCCCATCTGGCCCAGGTTGATCTGAAAGCCCTGGAGGCCCACCCGCTGCAGGGCTTCGATGGCTACAGCGATTGCTTCGGCATCGGCTTCGGGCCCGGAGGCGCCGATGAGCTCCAAACCCGCCTGGTAGAACTCCCGCTGGCGGCCTGCCTGGGGCTCCTCGAAGCGGAAGACGTTGTTGATATAGTAGAAGCGGAGGGGCAGGGGAAGGTCGTACAGCTTGGTCCCCACGATGCGAGCTACCTGGGTGGTGATGTCGGGGCGCAGGGCCAGGATGTTGCCCTCGCGGTCCAGCACGCGGAAGATGCGTCTCTCAAAGTCGGCGTCGCTGCCGGCCATCAGCACGTCGTAGTGCTCGTAAGTGGGAGGGATGATCTCCGTGTAGGCCCAGCTCTCGAACAGTTGACGCCAGGTAGCCATCAGCTTGGAGAGCCTGGCCGCATCCTCCAGAAAAAGGTCGCGCACACCGCAGGGCAGCGCGGCTTTGAAGGGTCCTTCGTAGGTCATAGCATTGAAAGCCTTCATTTATCTGCCAGCCTGGTGTTAAACCAAGTCGCTGGCGGTTTTGCGTCGGCGCTCGATTTCTTGGACCAAATCCTGAACAGTACGTTCGCCAAGCCAACGATGACGTTCTGCGGTGTAATCTCCACCCCCCATTTCGAACTGCTGCAAGAACCGTACCAAGCCCACAGGTCCAAGATCACGGGATAGGGCCCTCAATCCGGTCAAGCGAACTTGCTCCAAGGTCATCGTAGATGCTCTCATGATTCACTCACCTCCTCCAACCACGTCAAAGGATTTTCTACTCGAACTTGCAAGTGCTTGGCATGTGCGACTGCCTTACGCACCAGTTTATCATCTGTGGTCAGGAAAACATCTGCCTTGCCGCTTTCGGCGCAAGCAAGATGCAGAGCGTCAAACGCTGAGAACCCCCAATCTTCAAGTTGTTGAGCACGCTCAACCTCCAGCGGTCCAATAGGGACGAACCGACGCGCATAGGAAGCCAACAACTGCACCCGTCGCCGACGTTCTGGGTCCGGCGTTTGACTGATTTCCAGATCAACCGCTTCGCTGCCAATCCACTCCCAATGGCTCGCTTCACACTGCGCCATGATAATGAGGACGGCTTCTGCCTCAAGACGAATTCGGGCCTGGGTTTGATCATCAAAGGGCCGGTTCAAACAGCAGACGTCGAAGTATACCTTTGGCATGATGATCACTTGTCGCATCGCTTGACCTCCACTTCAGTTCAAGTCATCTCCAACCAGTTCTTGCCCACCTTCACATCCACCTTCAACGGTGCGTCCAGTTGGAAGGCCCCTTCCATGATGGACTTGACCAGGGGGGCGACCACTTCCAGCTCGCCCTCCGGCACCTCCAGAACCAGCTCGTCGTGAACCTGGAGGGTCATGCCGCTCTTCAGGCCTCGCTCCTTCAGAGCGCGGTGCAGCCGGATCATGGCGATCTTGATGATGTCGGCCGAGCTGCCCTGGATAGGCATGTTGATGGCTTCTCGCTCGGCAGCACGCCTCAAAGCACCGGCAACCTTGGACCTTTGAAGCTCTGGGAAATAGCGCCGCCGATGCAACAGGGTCTCCACGTAGCCCTGCTGAGCTGCCTCTCGCTTGGTCTTCTCCATGTAGACCTTGACCCTGGGATAGTTGGCGAAGTAGCTCTCTATGAAGCGGTCGGCCTCTTTCTGTGAGAGGCCCGTACGCTGGGCCAGGCCGTAGCCGCTCATTCCGTAGGACAGGCCAAAGTTGATCATCTTGGCCACCCGACGCATCTCCCCCGTGACCTGATCGAGAGGCACCTCGAAGATGGTGGCCGCAGTGCTGGCATGGATGTCTTCCCCTCGCCTGAAAGCAGCCAGCAGCCCATCATCCTGGCTGATGTGGGCCAATATCCTCAACTCCACCTGCGAGTAGTCAGCCACCAGGAGCACCGAACCCTCCTCGGCCACGAATGCGCGGCGTACTTCCCGCCCCACGTCGGTGCGGATGGGGATGTTCTGGAGGTTGGGATCACTCGACGACAGTCTCCCTGTGACCGTCCCCGTCTGATTATAAGAGGTGTGCACCCGCCCCGTATCCTTGTTCACCAACTGTGGCAGGGCATCCACGTAGGTTGACTTGAGCTTGGCCAGCTCCCGATGTTCCAGGATGAGTCCGATGACCGGGTGTTGCCCCCGCAGCCTCTCCAGCACGTCGGCCGAGGTGGAGTAATGGCCCGACTCGGTCTTCCTGACCCCCTGCGCCGACAGACCCAGTTTGATAAACAGGGCGTCACTGAGCTGCTGGGTAGAGTTGACGTTGAAAGGGTAGCCCACTATCTCCTGGATCTCCCGTTCCAGGGCGCTCAGTTGTCCATGGAGCTGACGGGACATCTCCCCCAGGTACTCCACGTCCAGCTTCACTCCCTTCATCTCCATCTCAGCCAGGACGGGCACCAGGGGCATCTCCACCTCGGTGAACAGGGGCCATAGTGCCTTCTCCCTCAATTCAGGTTCGAGCACTTTCACCAGGCGGTGGGTCATGTCCACGTCGGCGCAAGAGTAACAGGCTGCCTGGGCGATGGGTACCTGGGCCATGGTCAGTTGCCCCTTGCCGCTGCCGATGAGGTCGGTGATGGGCTTCATCTCCACCCCCAGGCGCGCCCAGGCCAGGTTTTTGAGCCCCAGGTTGCGGCTGGCTGGATCGGCCAGCCACTCGGCGATCATGGTGTCGAAGGCTAAGCCCTTCACCTGCACACCGTGGCGAGCCAGCACGGTGAGATCGTACTTGCTGTTGTGAGCGTACTTGGCGATATACTCATCCTCCAGCATTGGCCTGAGTTTTTCCGACACACAATCGAGAGGCAGTTGCTCCCCTGCTCCCTTGCTCCTCTGCTCTCTCGCTCCTTTGCGCCCCTGCTCCCCTGCTCCTGGTCCGTGCCCTACGGGAACATAGTAGCCCTCCCCCTCCTTATCAGTCAGGGCAATGCCCACCAGATCAGCCACCATAGCGTCAGTGCTGGTGGTCTCCACGTCCAGAGTGATGGCCGTCGCCCCCCCAGCCCCCCCAACTTTGGGGGGGGAAGGGGGGGCCAGGCGAGCCACCAGCTCTTCCAGGGCCTTCTCGTCTGCCACGACCTGATAGTTGGCGGGAGGTGCTTGCTCCTCCTTGGCCTCTTCGAACATGGTGAGCTGCTGAGGAGGGCCCCGGCGTTCCCTCTCAGGCTTGGTCTCGGAAGGCAGCCGATTCACCAGGCTTCGGAACTCCAGCTCCCTGAAAATCTCCTTTACTTTGTCCTGATCGAACTCGGCTACCCGGCAGGACTCCAGATCCAGCTCAATGGGGACATCGGTGACGATGGCTGCCAGAAACTTGCTGAGGAAAGCGCTCTCGCGGCCCTCCTCCAGGGCTTTGCGGAAACGGGAGCTCTCCACTTCGTCGAGGTGGGCGTAGATTCCCTCCACGCTGCCGTAGCGCTGGAGCAGTTGGGTCGCCGTCTTCTCGCCTATGCCTCGCACACCGGGGATGTTGTCGGAGGTATCTCCAACCAGGGCCTTGTAGTCAATGAGTTGCTGGGGCTGGAGGCCGTAGCGCTTCTCGATGCCTTCCTGGTCGTACACCACGGTATCGGAAAAAGCGCGGCGGGAGGTCAGCACCCGCGTGTGATCGTCAATCAGTTGGAAGGTGTCGGTGTCGCCGGTGACGATCAGAATGTCCGCCCCTTCCTTTTCCGCCTGCTGAGCCAGGGTGCCCAGCACGTCGTCGGCCTCGTAGCCCTCCACCTCGATGATGGGGATGCCCATAGCGTGGAGGATGTCTCGGATGCGCTCCATCTGGATGCGCATCTCGTCGGGCATCTTGAGGCGGTGGGCTTTGTACTCCTCGTACTCCTGGTGGCGGAAGGTCTTGCCCACGTCGAAGGTCACGGCGATGTAGTCGGGCTTCTCGTCGCGCAGCACGTTGAGGAGCATGGAGGTGAAGCCGAACACCGCGTTGGTCAGCTCGCCTTTGGAGGTGCTTAAGGTCGGTGGCAGGGCGAAGTAAGCGCGGTAGGCCAGAGCGTGGCCGTCAATGAGCACCAGTTTACCCTTGGACATTCCCGATCTCCCTTCCTGGCTCTTGTGCTCTTATTTTACCACCTTATGGCCGAAAGTCAACCGCATCTTGCCAAACATCTCCCAATGTGATACAATTCATGTCCAACGCCACGGTTCTGCTAACAAGGAGCTCTATCAGTCGCCAATGGATCCCAGGTTAGAACTTCTAATCAATCTGATGATACTCGCCGGGATGTTAGTGGCCCTCTGTGGCTTGGTCGTACCCGTATTCCCAGGTCTCATTGTGATCTGGCTGCTGGCTCTGCTCTACGGGATTGTCGCTGGCTTCGGGATGTTGGGCGCGGTGCTGTTCGTGATCATTACCGCCCTGGCGATCTTGGGCGAGGTCTCCGACAATTTGCTGATGGGCAAGAAGGCCCGTCAGGAGGGCGCCAGGTGGCGCTCCATCGCCTTGGCCTTCATAGCAGGAATCGTGGGCAGCATTGTCTTCACGCCGCTCATCGGGATCGCTGCTGCGTTGGCCGGGCTCTTTCTGGCTGAACTCTTCTTCAGCAGGGATCACAGAAAGGCCCTGGCGGTGACCAAGGGCATGGCCATTGGTTGGGGTTGGGCATTTGTGCTGCGTTTTGGTACGGGACTTATGATGATCGCATTATGGGCCATCTGGGCCTGGGTATGAAGCTTGAAGGAGGTTTCACTTGAGCCAAGGTGCTAGAATCGTCATCCTTTTGCTTATTCTCCTTATTATCCTCTCCCTTGCGCTGAACGTGTATAGCATCTGGCAGTTGCTGATTTTCCGTGACCAGGCTTGGGCACAGCAGCAACGGCTTCAGCAT
>VGOG01000046.1 GCA_016875995.1 Chloroflexota bacterium | reverse complement strand
TACGTTTCACGTTTTACGTTTCAGTTACATCCCAGATGATGGTCCTGATCACACCCCCCAGGTGATAGAAATTGACCAGGTAGCGGCCGGGGGCAAAGCCTCCCTCGCCGGCCCGGAAGGCGATGGACGCCGTCTCCTCCCCGTATAGGGTCCTGACTTCCCGCAACAGCAGGTGGCCCACGTTGTTGTAAACCCTGATCTCCACCTCTTCTCCCGCCATGTAAGCGAAATCGAACACGATGTACACCGTCCTGGTGCCGGCGGGAAACTCGACTTCCCGCAACAGCAGGTGGCCCACGTTGTTGTAAACCCTGATCTCCACCTCTTCTCCCGCCATGTAAGCGAAATCGAACACGATGTACACCGTCCTGGTGCCAGCGGGAAACTCGGACACCGCGTCCCCCCGAGGGGCATCACTCACGCGGCAGTTGGTGATCGAAGCGGCAGGCCCCGGCTGGAAAGGCACCTCCGCCTGAGATGTCGGCGTGGCCGTTGGCTCCACCGTCGGCGTTGGGGCAGGCGTGGCCGTCGGCATTGGGGTGGGCGTGGCCGTGAGCGTGACTGTAGGCGTCAGGGTAGGCGTGGCCGTGAGCGTTGGACTGGGCTCAACCACAGGCCCCACCGTCGGCTGGAAAGGCACCTCCGCCTGAGGCGTATTCGTGGCCGTCGCTTCCACTCCTGGCTGGAAGGGTACCTCCGCCTGAGCGGTGGGCGTGGGAACGGGCGTGGCCGTGGGCGGCGCTGGAGTGACCGTGCGCACAGGGGTGGGCGTGAAAGTGGGCAGCACTGGAGTGGCCGTGGGCCCAGGGGTTAGAGTCTCGGCATAAACGTAGACGGCAGGCGTATCCGTCGGCCTTGGAGCGGGGGTAGGCGTGAGCAACGCTGTCATGGCCTCCGTCGCTACCGACTGATGTTCCTCAATCGCTTCGAGAGCCTCTTCGATGGCCTCCAGGTCGGAAGGCGGCACCTTTGACTTCATCTCTTCCAGGGCCTTCTGCTGTTTCTCCGTTAGAAGGGCAAAGTCGGCCCACAAGTTGGGTCTCTCCTGCTCAGAGGCCCGGCCAATGGCCGTCCGGGCAGCGACATTCTCGCTCTTGATGGCCTGTACGGTCGCCTCACTCAGGCCCTTGCCCGCTTCCCACAGAGTTCGGGCCTCCTGCAAACGTCTCTCGGAGTAGGTTATATGCAGCCGGGCCTTGCCCGCCGGCGTGGTGGTGAGAGCCAGTTGAACCCGCTCGGTAGTGAGCTTGATGGGATAGAGGGGGCTATCGGGCAGGCTGCCCGCAGCCACCGCCACCGTCCCCGCGCTGATGAGAGAGACGATGACCAGCAGTACGGCTATGGCCTGGGCCAGCCTCAGGGGTTGTCTCTGAGGCTGCACTAAGGGCTGCACCAGGATAGCCGCGCTCTGCCCCAGGCGGCGCAGCAAGCCAGGCCGGGCCTGGACCTTCTCCCTCCTCTTCCTGGCCACCGCTGCCAGCAGCCGCTGTCGCCCCGCTGCCTTGGCCTGCGGCGAGGGCACTGCTTGCGGCACCTGGCGAACCAGCATCGCCGTTCGCAGCAAGGGACGGAGCTCGGCCTCGTGCTCAGGGTAGCGCGCCAGCACCTCTTCCAGACCAAGCTCACCAGTATTCAGTTGAGAGAGACACTCATTGAGAGCGTGTTCCAGTCCCCGCCTCATGATCTCCATCTCCTCTCAACCCTCACAATCCTAGGAAAATTCCTCCAGGATACGATTCAAAGAAGTCAGGGCCCGATGCTGGAGCGATTTAATGGCCCCTTCGGACTTACCCAGCACCTGGGCCACGTCATTGCTAGACAGTCCATCCACGAACCTGAGAATGATCACCTGCTGCTGATCCTCGGTCAAATTGTTGAGGGCTCGTACCAACTGCTGTTGGGTGAGCTCTCTTTCGAAAATATCGCTGGGACCCCCCTCAGCGGGAAGTACCCCTTCCTCCAGGGGCAGATCAACCGGCCCTGGATGGCTGCGGAAGTAATCCGCCACCAGGTTCTTAGCGATGCGAAAGAGCCACGCGGAGAAGGGAAGCCCCCGGAAGGTAAAGGAGTCAATGGACTCCAGAACTTTTATGAAAACATCCGACGTCAGGTCCTCAGCCAGAGAGGCGTTAGGTACCCGATAGTAGATGTAGTTATAAATGTTCTGATAGTAATGCTCGTAGAGCCTGGCGAAGGCAGATGAATCGCACTCCTTCGCCCGCCTGATCAGTTCCCGTTCTTCTTGCCTGGAGATATCTTTCTCATACATAATAACGTAAAAATGCCAAAAAAGATACGGCCTGTGAGGACGAATTTTGAAAATTCGTCCAAATTCGTCGAGATTTCGTTGCCTTTGCCGTGCTAATATGATATAATCTAATGACTAATTTGTCAAGGAAGCAGCCATGATAAATCGCCAGACGATATCGCTATTCACCAAAACCGCGGGGCCCAGGTCGGTGGCCATAAAAGGACAGCAGCATCTGGCCAAATTGCTGCGACACAGCACGCCGAGGAAGCTGGCCAACTGGCTGCTGGCGAAGGCTCAGAGGCAATTCAAAAGGGCGAAGGTGGGGGGATACCCCTACCACTACGTCGTTGACCCCATCAACGTCTGCGTCCTGCGCTGCCCCCTCTGCCCCACGGGCCGGGGCACCCTCAAACGCCGCCGCGGCAAGATGGCCTTCGATGATTTCAAAAAGCTGATTGCCGAGATAGCAGAATACGCTTACTTCCTCGATCTGTACAACTGGGGCGAATCGTTTTTGCATCCCCAGATCTTCGACATGATTGATTACGCCAACACCAGAAACATCAGCACCAAGATCAGCACCAGCCTCAACTATTTCGACGACGAGATGGCCAGGCAGGTCGTCGTGTCGGGGTTGGAGGAGCTGGTCATCTCACTGGACGGAGCAGATCAAGAGACCTACGAAACGTACCGCGTGGGGGGAAATCTGGCCGAGGTCATCGAAAGCATAAGATCATTGGTCAGACAAAGAGAGCTACACCAGAGCCCTTTCCCCCTCCTCACCATCCGCGTTTTGCTGAACAGGCGTAACGAAACCCAGATTCCCGCTATCAGGCGATTGGGAAAACAACTGGGGGTAGACAACGTGGTGATAGCCCCCATCATGGTAAACACGGATAGCCTGGAAGACATGGAAAGATGGCTGCCCGTGAACGAAATACACAGCTTCTATGATTATAAAACGCGCCAGGACAGGACTCTGCAAAAGGTCAAAGCGTGTCCCTATCTTTGGGAGAGTTGTGTGATCAGTTGGGAGGGGGCAGTATCACCCTGCTGCTGGTACGATGATCCGGCCAACGACTTCGGAAACGTCTTCACCGAGCCCCTCGAGGACATCTGGAATAACGATTTCTACGTCGCTTCCCGCCAGGTGTTTCGGGGGGGGGAAGTGAGGCGTGACACCGTGTGCGTCCGCTGCCAAGGCCGGCCGCACTATTCCTACTAAACTCCTCCCCCTCGCAAGGGAGCAAGGAACAAGGGAGCAAGGAACAAGGGACTCCCCTGCGACCTTGCGACCCTGCTCCCCTGCGACCTTGCTCCATTGGAAGACCCACCCTCCCCTGGCCCCTCCCTGCGAGGGAGGGGAAATGCCATCACCACCCGGTCGCCACCACCGCCCAAAGCACCCCGGCCAGGATCAACCAAACGCGAAACAAAATGGCCGCGGCCGTCACTGCGGGGACAGACAGGAGCTGTCCAAGCAGGAGGATCATCACCCCCTCGCGCACACCCAATCCACTGGGCGCAAAGGGAGCCAGAAACCCGGCCATCCACGATACGGCGTAGATGGCCATCACCGTCGGAAGCCAGGCCAGAGAGAGGGGATGGACAGCGTTCAGCAGCGTGAAGAAGGCTGCCCCCACGAAGCCCCAGGTGAAGAGATAGCCCACCAGAAGGCCCATCATGACCGAATATCTAAGCGGGGGATTTGCCACTCGCTCCGCGCCGGGCAGGACGCGCTCCAAAAGGGCCAGCGCAAGCTTCATCGGGGCAGGGTGAAGCACTGCCAGACCAAGGACCAGGACGGCTACCCCCAGATATAGGCTCTTAGCCCCTGAGAGGGGAGAGAGCAGGGGCAAAGCCAAAGTAGCCATCAATGCGCTGGAGGTAAGGGATAACACGATTTCCATCAGCACGCTGGTGGAAATCACTCCTGCCGAAACTCCCTCTCGTTGGCCGAGGTAGGCTCTCCCCACCGCGTACCAGACCTTGCCTGGCACGTACCACCCCAGGTTAGAGAGAAAGTAGATCTTCATGCCCTTGCGCAGCGACAAGCTTCCCCCCAAACATCGCACCATCAAATTCCACCCCACGCCGGTGGTGAACCAGAAGGCCAGGGCCAGGGCGAAGGAGGCGACCAAAGGCCAGGGGCGAACATCCCACTGAAAACGGCTGGCATCGCGCCAGCCACGGTAGATATTGAGGCCCAGAAAGAATAAGATAGCTCCAGCTAGCAATACTTTGGCTGCTCTTTTCCAGTGCATCTCGTCTGCCACCTCACCGATCCACGTATCCGATCATCTGCCCCTCGGCATTGAAGTATCCACACGGACACTGCGACAGGTCGGGGGATTTGAACAACACAGGCAAATATATGGTGCAAGTCCCGCTGGAGCCGCTGACGGCCCCCCCCTTCATCCCCCCTGACCCTTCCAGGGCAGGCTTGGGGGTCGGCATTGAAGTATCCACACGGACACTGCGACAGGTCGGGGGATTTGAACAACACAGGCAAATATATGGTGCAAGTCCCGCTGGAGGCGCTGACGGCCCCCCCCTTCATCCCCCCTGACCCTTCCAGGGCAGGCTTTGGGGGAGAAAGAGGGGGGGCTGACAGCGCCAGATTCTCCACGCCCGGCGTCCAGTAAGGCCCGGCGAACTTGAGCGCGATCAGCTCGCAGCCCGAGGCTTCGCCCCGAGGCTCAGCCCGAGGGGTCGGCGGTGAGACCGACAGGTAGACCAGGGTGATCGGTGCACGGGTGTCGTAGATCTCAGCGAGCACCGCGTTTGGACAGTTGCCGAAGATAAAGCAGTCGTCGTAGGCCACACCTGGCGGGATCACGAACTCAGGCGCGGTGAACTTGCACGGATCACGCTGCGCCGGCAGGTAGGTGGCGCTGCTCGAGGTAAGGTCAGCGTCCTGCCAGGTGACCTGCAGTGGAAACGCCCCGAAGTTAGCCAGGTCCCCCGACAGCTTCGACGCCCTCAGCCGCGTGGTCCCAGCCGACGGCAGCGACCGGTTGGGATCGCGGTCATCGTAGGGCACTCCTGTGTAGTCCCCAGGCATGGGCTGATACACGGCGAAGATGTAGTTGGCACCGGGAGGGACAGCCATGCCAATATACGAATGTCGGTCTGAATGAAGTGCCTGCATCTGGTCCATCAGCGGCCGGAAGCGGCCCACCTCCCCCACGCCGATGTACGACCGATAGGTAGCCGATTGGGTGCCCACCACCTCCACGACGGGCATCACTGCAGGACGCTGCAGGGTGAACACGCCGATCAGCTCGGTGTGACTGCCGCTCAGACGCAGATCGCAGCCCACGTTGGCCGGCAGTTCGAGGCCCTGGCTGGAATGGCTGATGGTCAGCGGCAAATAATCGTAGCGGCCCTGCCAGGTCGCCGTTCCCGCCAGCGGCTGGACCAGACTCGCCGGCCAATAATATACCTCCGTGATCTGGGACGTCACGTCCAGGCCATGCGGTGTGTAAACCTTTAGATACGATCGTGGAGCCGCGCTGCCCATCTCATCGGAGCGCGGAACCTGCCCCAGACAGCCAAACGCCGTTGTCCCCCAGCGCAGCCGCCCGTGGATGGTGGTGGTGATCACCATGGTGTCTCCAGAAACCGAGCTCGACTCAAACTGGACGATTCCGTCCCAGGGATAGGCGGAGATGATCACTCCCTTGAGCAGGCTGTCGGGGACCTGACCGACCAGGTTGGTGATGTTCAGCGCGCGCGGTTCGACCCATGGTGGATATTGGATATTGGATATTGGAGATTGGATAGGGGGGACGTGATGCGTGATGCGTGATGCGTGAGCTTGGAGGTTGGAAGTTGGAAGTTGGAAGTTGGAGGTTGGAAGCCAGAAGCAGAAAAGCTAGAACAACTCCAATAAGAAGTCGAAACTTTGGCGTTTCACGTTTCACGTTTGACGTTTTACGTTTTACGCTTGACACTTGCATCTACCACCTCAGTCAAGTAACTTTTCACCGTCGCACCGATGACCTGCGACGAGAACTTGTTTTGAAACGACAGGTAGCCTTCTCTGGCGATTTTCTCCCGCAGTGGCCGATCGCGCTTCAGGAGGAGGATCGCCTGGGCCAGGGCTCGGGGATTGGCCATCTCGCACAGGATGGCGTCCATCCCGTGGGACAACACCTCTCTGGCCGCAGGCGAGTCCCCCGTGATGACCGGCTTGCCCAGGGCCAGGGCTACGAAGACCTTGATGGGTACCACCCGTTGGGCTTTGAGACTATCGCCGAAGGCTCCCAGGCACACAGCGGCCGGAATGATGTGCTCAGCGATCAAGTCCTCAGGCGGGAACCACCCGCGGTGGAAGATGACGTTTTTCACCTGCAGCCTCTCGACCAGAGACGCCGCTTCCAGATAGGTCTGCCCATCCCCCACCAATTCAAAGCAGATGTCCGGATGCTCCTCCAGGAGCCTGGCAGCTTCGACGACGTAGTTGACCCCGTGCAGCGGTATGTACTGGCCGAAGTAAACCACCCTGAAAGGCTCGCTCCCTCCCCCCGGCGAAGGACCTCGGCAGTAAACCTTGTCGGCGCCAACGGGCACCCAGCGCAGCTTATCCGGCCTCACGCCCAAATCCTGCTGAAAGTGCCGCACGTGGGCCTCGGTGTCCAGGAGCACCAGGTCCGCCAGGCGGCAGGAATACCTGTCCACCAGGTAGACCAGGCGGGCTAGAAGCGACCCACGAGGAGCCAGGCCCCGATCCTCGACCACGGTCTCGGTGAGGGAGAGGAGGGCATCGAAAACCAGGGGCTTTCTCGGAAAGCTGGTCAACAGCCTGGCCAGGAAGAGGTCGAAATGCCCCGCATAGCCCACGATCATCGCGTCATAATCACCGATCCTGGCATGGCGCCTGATAAGCCTGAGATAACTGCCCAGCGCCCGCCCCAGCAGGCCAGGATTAAAAAGGCCACGTTTCGCACTTCGGATCTTATCGGCCGTGTTGCGCCACAGCCTGACGTGGCACTCCACCACTTCCACCCCGTTTTGCCGCAGGCCCTGGATGATCACGTTGTTCCGTGACTGCTCCACGTCGTACGTGCCAAAATAGCAAACCCTCATGGTCACGCCACCACCCGCCACGTGGCGAACATGGCGGTGAACAGGCCCAGCAACAGGGTCGAGCAATAGACGATCGCCCAGTGCAGGGGTTTGTTTTTCACCATCGCTCCCAGGACCATGAAACCGGGAAACAGCACCAGGACGTACCTGGGCAAGGCCGCTATGGGGTAAGGAGGGCGGAAGTTCTGCATCAAGACCACGAACAGAACACTGATCATGTATAAACCGTAACTCAAGCGCAGACGGCGGAAGGAAACAATCGTCAAGAACAGAAACAAACCCCCACAGGCCAAATCGAAAGTGTTGTAAAAGATTCGCCTCGAGAGAGTGTCCTCTGGGTTAAGGGCGGGGAATCTCCCCGTGTTGAAAATGGCCGCCAGGCTGTCGGCGATGTTGCTCCACGGCCAGGAAACATTCACCCCCCACCGCGCCCCGTAGGTCTCCACCAAGAAGGGCTCGCCGATGCAGAAATGCCGAAACAGCAGGAAGGCCAGCGTGCCTATGGGGATGAGAGCCAGGAGCAGAACGTCACCTTGAAATTTACGATTTGCGATTTGCGATTTGCGATTTGGACTTTGAGCCAGGTATTCATAGAGCAAGGGAAACAGAAGAAGCAAGCCCAATTGCTTGGTTAGCGCGGCGAGAAGCCCTGTAATGCTGGCCATTAACCACCTGCCTTTGCGGGCGTAGTAGAAAGCGGCGACGGCGAAAAGCAGAAAGGGCGCTTCGGTGTAGACCCCTAGCAGGAAGAAAGCCGTAGGAAAAACCGACAGGTAAACAATGGTACGGGTGGCGACCTGGGAATCAAACTCCAATTGGCTCAATTTGTAGAGAGCGATCAGGGCCAGAAAATAGGCCACGTTGGAGACGATGATTCCGCCCAGTAAATAATTGCCGAAGGACACCTTCCCGACAAGCCTGGTCAAGAGGGGATAAAGGGGAAAAAAGACCGTGGTGCCGTCTCCGTGGGCGTAACCGTGCATGGCGATCTTAGTATACCAGATGGAGTCAAACCGCTGCCAGACGCCCAGCAGCGCGTTGGCGATTCCAGGGGGAACTGGTTGAATCCCGTAGTAATAGGTGACATGATACATGGGAAACTGGAAAAGCGACAGGGCGGCCACCAGCGACAGCGAGATGCGCATGGTGACGAAAATCACCAGGGCCCACCTGAGGGAGACAGCACTCCTGCTGTAGAGCTGTGAAACGTGAAACGTGAAACGTGAAACGTCAGGGCTAGACATACCTCCCCCTCGATGTGACGAAGCTCTGGAAGCGCTCGTATCTTCTCAGCATGGTGATGGGGTCTACCAGGGGGCTGAACCAGGGGAACTCCGACGACGTGCGCTTTCTCTGGATCTGCCTGCGCTTTCTCAGCATCTCTGGCAACAGGCCCAGGCTGGCTAACCTCCCCTGTAAGGGACTTGCATCCCCCCTTTTGAGCAAGCTGTAAAACACGGCGGCCAGATCATAGAAGGCAATGAGGGACAAGTACAGAAAGATATGAGGAGATGGATAGTTCTTGACTATCGTCCAGATCTTGTTTCTGCCTAAGAGGCGATTCTTGAACGCCGACCCTTCCATCCCTGTCCCTGAATGAACGTGATAGACCACAGCTTGAGGATTATACATACACCTCCAGCCCCTGGAACGAGCACGCCAGGCCAGGTCCACGTCCTCGTGGTAGGCGAAGAAATCCTCATCGAAAAGACCGACTTCGTCCAGCATCTCGCGACGATACAGGGCTGCCCCGGCGCAGGGGCCGAATACTTCTATCGGCTCACGCTCACAGCCATCGTCTCGTTCCCCACCCCGCCTGTCCCAGGCGATGCCCGCTACGTCCAGACTGATGCCGGTGGAGTTGAGAACGCCGGTGTGGTGATAAAAGAGCATCTTGGAAGCACACATCCCTATCCTGGGATCGGTCTCCACGACCCTGACCAATTCCTCCAGCCAGTCTGGCTCCGCTCGCGTGTCGTTGTTCAGAGTAATGATGTAGTCCCCCTGCGCTACTCTGATAGCCGCGTTGTTCCCTGCCGCAAAACCCAGGTTCTCACCGTTCTTGATGATCTGGACTTGCGGGAACCTCTCGGCGACAAAGCCAGCCGAGCCGTCGTGGGAGCCGTTGTCCACCAGGATGATCTCGCGGTGAGAATAGGTCTGGGCCAAAAGGGAGGACAAACATTCCTCAAGATACCTTTTGCCATTCCAGTTTACGACGATGATGGATGCTTTTCGCTTCATGGCACTCTGTCCAGCTCTACGCGGTCCAGGACGATGCCCAGCTCTCGGGCATCTCCCAGTCCTGCCTCAGCGGGGATCCAAGGGTTGGTCTCCAAACGAAGCAGGGCCGTCGTCTTGGCCTGATGATCAGTTATCAAATCGGGAGGCACTATGATGGTATGTGTTTTGAACTCGTTGCCCAGGTCAAATGTATCGAGGAGGCGCTCGTTCAAGTAGAGGATCACCCGCGCTGGTTCAACCCCGTCGGGGCGTGGGCTGCCCACCGCGAGGGAGAGCAGGAGGCTTCTACCCTCTGGCACCCACGGCAGCAGGATCTCGGCCGTTTTTTCCGTCCACCTGTACCATCCCCCGCCGCTGCTCTCTCTGGCATGGAAACCACTGATCAGATAACCGTAGTCGAACCTGCCCACGTCGAGGGCGAAGGGGTAGATAGGACCCTCCCTTTTCCACGCTGGCTCTATCTCGTAGACCTCCAGATCGTACGAATGACGCACCATCCCCTGCGGAAGATGGTCGAAAGATGTCTCCGGCAGCGGTATGTCCAGGGAAGCCTCGCCCACGGGGGAGAAAACGTAGTCGTCGGAGCGAACCCTGGTCAATCCATCGTGGGCGACGTAGAACACCTCCCGGCCGCGATCGCGCCACCTCTCCACCAGATCGAAAAACTGTGCGTTGTTCGGGCTTTGTCCCTGCAGGACAAACGAATCCTTGTCGTAAAGATAGGTCAGGGGCAAAGCGAGGGGGTCTCCTATCAATGCGCTCTCCAGAATCACCGCTGCCCTATCGCCAAGCTGCTCCGCCAGGCGGCTTATTTGCCAGACTGCCCCTTGATACGTCATCTGTCCGGCCAAGGTCAAGCTGGCGTGAAGAGAGAGGGCAACCAGGGCAAGCCCCAAAAAGACAGACAGAGGGCCTCGCAGGGAGGTTGATATTCGATATTGGATATTGGGAATTTGAAATAGGGCATAGCTTATGAACAGCATGATAGAGGGAATCACCACGGTCACATAGCGTCTTACCCAGTAGATGTGGATGGGATTGACCAGAGCGGAGTGAAGAAAGACGAAACCATACAGCATGGCAACGCCCAGGAAGAACATCACGCCCTCGTCACTCGCTTTGAGAATCATGGCTGCCAACCCACCCAGAGCTAACAGCAACCCCAGCGGGGTGACGTACCATCCCAGTCTGACCAGATTCTCCTCGTTATACGTTCTGATCATCCCTCCCACAGGGTGATAATACACCATCTGGGGATCAGCAGTGCTGGGCCTGATGAAGTAAGCATAAAGAGCCAGCAGGACGATCAGGACGGCCACGGTCGGACGCAACCACTTCTCAAAACTCGCAGGCCGAACCAAGGTGCGCAACTGCCCAAGCCGCCGCACGTGGCGACCCGCCGGGAGCAGGAGGGCCAGGATCAGCAAGGCGGCGATCAATACGGCCCCTCCGACGGCCAGGGGACCGATGGAGCTAAAATATGGAAGAGCTCTGCTGATGGCAGAGAACTGCCCGCGCGAGAAAAGCAGGGAGTGGATGGACCAGTGGAGGAGTAAACCGGCGAAGGGAGCGAAGAAACACAGGTGAGCTGAACGAAGTTTCCGGCTCAGGCGGAGGTAGGCGAAATAGAGCGCCACCGGGACGATAAGAAACACGCCATCGGCTCTGGAAAGCACCGCCAGACCCAGGCCAAACCCGGCCAGCAAGCCAAAGCCGCGGTGGGCCGTTTTCACATACAAGACAAAGCAGTACAGCGCGCCCCACACCAGGAATTGGGTCAGCACCTCGGACATGGCCCAGCGGGAGAACCACATCTGGGCGACGTTGATGGCCAGCAGGAACGAAGCCAGCAAGCCGACCCGGTCATCGAACAAAGCTTTCCCCACAAAATACAGCGCCACCACCCCCAGCAGCCCAAACAGGGGGGTGACGTATAGCAACATCGGCGTGCTGGAGAAATGCCCCAGAATGCCCAGCAAATCCAGGGGGGCCAAAGGATTCATGCCCACCCTCATCCCGAAGACCGAGTAGAAAATGGCGATCCAGACCTGATAGAGATGGTTTTGCTGAGAGAAAAGCAACCTCTGCTCCATGTCCCAGATACGCACCCCGTCGCCGAAGAATCTCATTAGCTCGGAGCCGTAGGGGAGTCTGTAGGAGTACAGGAGATCGTTTTCGATGCCGCCACTCAAGTCAGTGAGCAGGGGATCACGGGCTCGGATCGCTCCTGTCCTGGCAATGTTCACCCCCATCCCCAGATACACGCCGGAATCCGCAGTGCCGAGAATGGCCTCGAAGGGGCGGAAGAAAAGCAGGCCAGCGGCAAAAACAATAACTAATAGCCAATATCTAATATCCAACCGCAGCCTGGTAACGCCGCTCCAACTAGGTCCGACCCTGAAGACAACAGCCACACCCATCGAATAGACGAGGAGGAGAAGCAACAGAGCGCGGAGCGAGAAAAACGCCAGTTCCGCCAGCAGCAGTCCCAGCCAGGAGGTGAGGAGGATGCTGGAGAAGACCGATAGGAATAGGACCTCCGCCCAGTCAAGTCCCTTCAGCTTTAGGGCCCGGAGGGTGATATAGCCTGGCAGGAAGAGCAGCAACAGAAAGAAGATCGTTGTTCTCAACACAGACGTAATGATCAAGCCCCCATCCTCCAATTAGGGTCGGAAAGACTCGTCAGCAATGAAGAACCCATCAATGTTCACCTCACCAAAATCAACCAGCGACACGAACCTTATCCTGTACTTGCCCGCCTCCATTGATCCCAGGAGCAGCTTATGGTACTTCCACTCGCTCGCCGTGTAGCCCCAGCCGCCGGTGGGCTTGAGGACCATGCTGGGGCTAGCGCCTATCAGCTTCCCGCTGGCGTACACGTCCAGCTCAGCAGGCCATCGCCCCTCGCGGGCGTAGCGAAGGTACAGAACAGCGCGGGGCAAGGCAAAAGGGAGTTCTACATCGTATTCAGCGAAATTGCCTCGGCGATTGCCCCAGTTCATACCAAGGCACTGGCCGTTTGAGGCAGCGACCTTGAAGTCAGCAGCACTGGAGCCGGATTGCGAAAGAAACGCCTCCCCCTCCTGCCAAATATATTCCTCTGTAGACACTATCTCGAACGGCGTGGGCGTGACCGACGGCGCAGCAGGCGCCCCACAACCAGCTAAAGCAGGGACTGCCATCAGCAGCACTCTCACCACCAGCCGAACCCAGAGGGTTCTGTAGCGCATCGTCTACTCTGCCCTTCCGATATAAAAACCATCCACGTTGATGGCGTTGTCGTCCCCATCGGGCTGGATTTTGATCCAGTGCTCACCTGAAGTCACCTGACCTAAAGACAGGCCCATCAGAGCCCATTCCGACTCCTCGTATCCCCATCCTCCCGAGCCTGGCAACACAATCGAGGGTTCCGTTCCTACCAGTTTGCCATCAAGATATACGTTGAGCTTCTTGATTCTATCGTCGGCGTGAGCGTACCTCAGGTACATATAGGCATCGGGAATATCCTCGGCAACGTGGATCTTATACAATGCAAAATGCGATGCCTCACTCCCCCACCACATTCCCAAACACTGGCCGCCAGAAGCGCCCTCCTTAAAATCCTCGCTTTTGTTTCCAAAACTGGTCTCGTAATCCTCGCCTTCCTGCCAAAGGGAATAAGCCTGGCCAGGAGTCATCACTCGGTAGACGTAGTATACTGGCGTCCCATCTCGCTGATAAAAGGTTCTTTCCAGTTGAATGGCTTTGTTCGCCTGACGTACCACTGTCTCGAAAGCCTCGTATCGTCTGAAAGCCGCAAACTGATCGCTGTGAAACAAATAGAGGTTATTGGGATCACTGAGACGTTTGAAAACCTCCCTGGAAAACTCTTCGTCAGGCTCCGAACTGTATTGGAAGATCTCGACCGGGTTGACTGCTCCTTTGGTAAGGAGCTGGATGTTCTTCCTGAATCCCCAATCAACTGCCAGCGGAGTTGTAATGTCATTGTCCTTCAGATAATCAGCCAGGTCATAAATGGCATCTGAGAACATCCCAACTCCACCTGTTTCATTCATTGCCACGTGGTAACTCTTCACGACCCCAAGATCAAAAACAACTATTGCCAGCGTGACTGCGAGCGGCACAATCGCCAGCCCCCTTCTTACCCGGCCAGATGAATTGACTCCCCTTAATAATCTTACAACGTCGTAGATAAACAGGCTAATCACTATCTGAGGCAAAGGCAAGAGGATCAGCAGGTGGTATGGTGATAATCCCCCAATGGTGAAACAACTGAAGATAAACAGTGTAATGAATAGGACCAAAACAAACCCTATCTTCTTCTTGTTCATACGCTTCACTGGCAAAAAGGAGACGACAAGGCAGTAGAGAAAGGCGGCAATAAATAGTGGAACGTAAATCTTGTTAGCGTAGCTCCCCCCCGTGTAACTGAAAAAGTCGCCACTTAAAACGTGCCTGAAATCCTCCACCCTCTTGAGAAAATTGGTCAAAAAGGCCAGATTATTGGTCCCCTTCGAGGTAACCACCAGGTTGCTCAGAATCATTCTGATCGTGCCTGGGGTAGTCAGATTGTACCACAGCATCATGGAGAGCCCCGCACAAAACGCGAGCAGGCTTAACCCTAAGTGCTTGATTCCGAAACCGACCGCCTTCCCTGTCATCTCCCTGATCCAGGTTCTGAAAGCGATTATCGCCCTCACATTTATCCTCTGCGTGAGGACAGCGAGACCAAGAGCCATAATAAACCAGAGAAAGATAATCTTCTGACACAAACCCAATCCTAACAAAAACACTCCAACGTAAAGACAAACGCCTTTCCGCTTTTTGTACCAGCGGTAGAAGCAGGCTAGGCTGCCAGTGGCCATGAAAGACATGAGAGAGGAGACGTGATTGCCCTGCCTCGACCACATGATGAAGGCGGGATTCACTGCCAACAGGAGTGCCGCCAAGAAAGCGACTTTCCTATTAAAGAATAGCTTCGAGAAGTAAAAAGTAAAGGTTACAGTCCCGACTGCAAAAACGATGGTCGCCAGGCGTAGTGAGAAGACACTGACGCCAAAGAGAAGGAAGAAGGGAAGTGTCAGATAGGTAGACACTGGCCCCACATATTCCGAGACCATTATGGGCAGACGATGCCCTAGTATCTCTATGGAGCGATGCTCCTCCACGTACTGCCCAGTCACTAACTGCATCGTTGGCACCACGTCCAGGGCTTCGTCGTAGTATAGACCAGGCAGCTCGATCTGATAGCTGGCAAGGACAAAGAACAAAGAACAAATCAAAGCAAGCAATGCGATTTCTAGCCTTTTAGACATTCGCATGTTTCCTTGCTCGCAATTTTATCCAGGCATTGCCAACGATGAAATAACCAATGCACAGTAGCGTTAGCAGAGATACACAAAGCCCAATCTTGAACGAAAAGGGCTCGTATGTGAATACAATCGTATGAGAGCCTGGAGGAAGATACACGGCTCTAAATATATAGTTGGCCTGGTATATCTTTGATTCCTCTCCATCAACGTAGGCCTTCCACCCCGGATAGTAGATTTCACTGGTGAACAAAAACCCATCTGCGTCCAAGAAAGTGTCTAAAGTGATGCTATTAAGACGATATTCGGTGATCTGGACACCATCCTGTTCCGGAGCAACGAGCCCTTCAGCAACAGTTGGCGGTCCATCCGCGATAAGAAAGCCATCTACGTTAACGGCGTTATCAGGGCTGGTTCTCACGGATTGTATTTCCACCTGATGTTCGCCTTCAGTCAAGCTCCCTAAATGCACATCGGCGTATTTCCAATGAGCGTCTTCCTCGCCCCATCCCGCTGTTGGATGCAGAGAAACCGTGGGGCTTGTTCCGATTAACTTGCCGTCTACATAAATGTCGAAGCTCGCGCTACCGGGACTGCCCTTTGCATATCGGAGATACAGACTGGCACCAGGCATGGAGTTTGGAATATCAATGGTATACGCAGCATAATCCTCGCTATTTTGTCCCCATCCGTTCCCAAGACATCTCTGACCTGAAGCAGCAGCTTTAGAATCAGTTCCCTTCATGCCAACTTGAGTGAGGGAACCCTCCCCCTCGATCCAAAAACTGCTGGGGACGGCTGTCTCCGCCACCTCGGAGCTTAACGGTTGACCTGGCTCTCTTTCCAAAAGCATAACCTCTCGTGGACTGAAGAGCGGTGAGCTCAGTTCGGTCAGTACTTGTTCACCACCCTCCAGCTCCCGAATTTGATGGACGATGAAAGCACGAGGCAGGAAGGTCTTGTTCCTGTAGATCTTATAGTAGTTGTCAAAAACAAGCTCGAATCTGGATTCATCAACGGCAGGATCTATCTCTGTCAAGCTTTTCGTGGTCACGATATATTTCAGGTTTAGCAAGTCAAGCAGCTTAGAGTTGAGCGAATGGATTGAGAATATCCTGCCACCATCCTGGGGAGAACAAAAGAGGCTGAGGAACTTGGAGTAGTCTTGCAGCAGTATGGGCTCAGCTCCTCCCACGCTTTGGAGCTTCCAAATCCTGGATCCATTAGCCCATATCCCTCCCAAAGCCTTTGGATCTATGTAGATTCTAAAGTAATCCGTATCCTGTTGCAAAAACGCTATAACCCCGATCTTCCCGCCATCAACGTAGTCCGGCCCTACCCAGAAATCGGGGCTCTCCTCAGCCGCATTAAACTTCTTGACTGACCCGAAGGTGAACAGGTCGAAAACGATCAAGCTTACGATCAAGGCCATGGTCGTTCCTCGGCTACAGAGCCTCTTGGCACGCGAGAAAACGAGCGACGCACTGAGCGCGAGAAGCAAAGTGAAAAGAACCAGGCCCTCAAACACATCGGTGAAATGTAGATACTCCGGGCTCTGAGGGCCAGAGGCAAGGTAAAGGTGCAATAAAACAGGCCCCCAGATGAACAACAGGGTGAACATTGATCCCGAACTCAACCAAAGTAAGAACTTAGAGAACTTGGTGAGTCTAGATCGGTCCGCGCTACTCAAGACACCAAGCAAAAAGCTAGCCCCGAAGCCAGCCAGAGTGGCCATGGCGAAATCAAAATAGGCTTTGACAGGGAAGATCTCGATGGCCCTTCGCACAATCGAAGGCGCTAGCAGATACACGATTTCACTGACCATGGTATAATGCCCCAGATACCACAGAAACGAAAAAACGCCCAAGGCGATGAATGGCCCGATCCTCTTCTTGTTAACGAACAAAACAGACAACACGGCCAGTATCAAAGGGAGGATGCCTATATAATGATAAGTTTTCGTTATATCTCCTGTCCCCCAGTATGCTGCTGATCCCGAATTGCCGCTTAAGAAGTTCGGAACAAAGAAGGTCATTAAACTCTTCAACGAAAAGGTGGCGCGGGTGGCCTGTTCATAAGTTCTACCCTCCATGATTGAGCGAGGAAACAGCTCCAAAGTGGGCAAGGTCTGGACAGCCGATAATGCCAATCCAAGGGACAATGCCAGGGCGAAAATTGCGAGCGACTTGACTATCCTCTTTAGGCTCGAAGGCTTCCTGAAATTCTGGTATTGTACGTAGACGAGATAGAAGCTCAGCACAATAACCAGCACGGTAGAACTGGGGCTGTGCCCTGCCAATATATGGCAAGCGATAGGGATGCTTGCCAACACCCCATAAATAGGTCCCCCTGTCTGGAAAGCCTTCTGTAACAGAAGGAAAATCAGGGGAATCCACGCAGCGGCACTTTCCGCGCCGAGGTGCTGAACCTGCGAGACGAAGAATCCGCCAAACATGTAGGTTATGGCGGCGACCAACGAGCCAAAGACCCCCAGATCATTGCTCCTGCTGAAAAGGTACATAAATAACCCAGCCAGGAAAAAATGCAGGATGAGCTGATACTCCACCACGTGAAATCCTAAGTTATTGAAGATAGCTGCCAACAAGCAGATGACGAGGTTAATCGGATAGAATATGGCCGCCTGGATGTTGCCGATATTTGGATTGCCACTGTAGATGTATGGATCCCACAGGGGCAATGCACCATTTCTGAAGGCGTCGGCCTGCAAGAAAAAGAGAGGGTAATGGGTGCCTAAAATATCCCATGGAAAAGATACTTCGCCCAGAAGATATCTCCAGAAAAACACCAAAACCAGCACGGCGAGCAGCGTCACGGCAGCTATGTCTTTGCAGCGACTGGATAATCGTCGTGATCGTCTGTTCCCATTCATGGGGAGACCTCAACTGTTAACTCGTAATCATCGTACCATATTCTGTCTTCAGCAGTTGCTGTGGAAACGTATACCTCGGCGATAACTGCCTCTTGGGGGGCAACAGCCGTCATGGAGCGCCTGGTATATTCTGTCGTGGCCGTGAACACCACGATGCTTACATCAACTATGTTGTCTGAATCATCTAACCAATTGATCTGCAGGCGCCCCTTCTCTCCCCCAACTTCACCTTTAGCGTAGTGACTTAAGGTGTATCGGGTCAATCCAGACACATAAAGCCTAAAGAAATACCCATTCTGCTCGTCCACCAGGACAGCGGCCTGGCCACTGTAACTATTGGTCCCGCTTTTATCATATACTGGATTCCCCTGTTTTACCCAATTGGCCGGTACACCAAAATCGTCAACCTCAAAACCGGGGTTTTCTATCAGATTTGCTCCTTCACCCACACTAGGCATCACTGGTATCTCAACTGGCATTAGTGCCTCTTGTCCCTCAACATGAAGGGTGATCTCCTGAAAGGCCACACTGCGTCCGCCGGAATCCAGCGGCTGTGTCGAGCCCTGTGGAATGGAAAAGGTAAACACGTTTTCCCCCACCAGTAAATTGACCGGGATGGAAATGCTCTTTCCAGCCTCATCTACCTGATAGGAATCAAGCAGCTTTCCATTCAGGAAGATCTCTAATGCCGTCTCTATCTGAAAGCTCTTGGCGGAGAAGCTTATTTCAGCTTCCGTTGGCTGCGGAGCAATGGCAAACAGGGTAGCGTTATTGCTCATCCAGCGAGTTGGTATCCCATCCCACATTTCCACCCCCTGCCAATTGTTCCCTAGCGTCAAGAAGGCCACAGGTTCACCGGTTTCTATAATTCTATACCGCCTTCTGTTCGCGTCCTGATCATCAAGGGGTGTTCTGAGAACGTCGTTAATGAAGCTGTCAACCTTGGAGAACATCTCTGGAGTCATGTAGTTTCTGTGTAGGATTATATACCTGACATCGTAGTAATTCAGTAAGCTCAGACCTACCTCTGACAGGTCCTGCCTCAGTATGTCTGGCGGCAACTCCGGGAAGTTCAGTTCCCGGATCACTGGAGTGTTATACACGAAATCCAGGGCGTACGACGGATTGCGCGCTACGTATCCCCCGACCAATTTCTTCCTGTGAATTGTCTGATAATACTGATATTCACTGACCTGGCACTGGGCATAGCTGTAGTCTCGCGGCAGCTCCACCAAGGCGAAGTCGCCCTCCTCCGCAGCGATCTGACGGTACATCTCTGGAACCGCCAACTTGCCCAAAGGTAGAGGGAACGACGCATACTCAAAGGTGATAGCGCAAAAGACCAAGCCCATTATAACAGCTCTTGAAAGACGTTGGGTAGGGAGGCCCCTCCCAATTTTTCCCGGCTTGAGTGCAGGCAGACGTAGGGCAATCCCCGCGGAGCGATTTTGGATCCACTGCGACAAGCTCTTTAACCCGTATGCTACTACGATGGATAGAGAAAGCATCACCATGACGATTAAGCGAGCAGGAACCCTGGTGAACGAGAAAAGGGGATAAAGAATCAAGTATGGCAGGGGGACTCTTACCTTGAACGCGGTGAATTCTGTATCACCTAAGATATGCAGAACCGGACCCAGCGACAAGACAAGAAAGAAAAGCGCAGTAAATATCCAATATCTAATATCCTTTTCCTTAACCCTCAAACCCGAATACATTGCTATCAAGACCGCAGTATATCCGAGAAAAACCGTGTTTTCCGCTGTGTTCCCAGTGAACTTGCCAGCTATGTTCTGAGCGACGGGGCCCAAAAGGGGATGCAGTGTACTGGGGGTGACGAAACCAAGCAGATCGGCAGAACCATCTAAAGTAGTCTCCACAGAAGGCGATATGTGATACTTTAGCTCCATTAACATGGGCAGGGCGATGGGTGCTATCAGCACTGCGGCTGCAATGGCTAAAATAACGAGCCTAGTCATCACTTCTTTGCTAGCGATTTGCCCCTTGCTTGTCCAGAATTGGTAGCACAAATACAGCACAGAGAAACAGGCCAGATAGAGCGCGCAGTAAAAATCGCATAGTAGCGTAAGCAAGAAGAAGAAGGCAGCTAAGAAGGCATTTATCTCACGAGACTCCCTGATTGTTTTGAGGAAGAACAGGACATAGAATGGAATCCACTCTATGGAAATAACTTGCAGGTGCCCCCCTGCGGTATGAGCGAAATGAGAAGGGCTGAATGTAAATATGATCCCTGCTATAAAAGCAGCAGCTGTATTTTGCGTAATATATTTGGCCAGCAAGTAGGCGCCATATCCTGCCGCAACAAAAGCAAAGAGGATGATGATATTATAACTGGCTGCTAGCCCCAATATCAGTTGAAGCGGTATTGAAAGAATAGCATTAAAGGGGTTAAAGGTATGAAAGAGCAAACTGACCCCAGTGGGATGGTAGATAAGATTGGTGTAGAACGGGTTGCTGTGCAAATCCACCACAGCATATTTGAACCACCACAGATTCCAGACATTTTGCAAAGCATCGAAACTGCCACCTGGAATATGAGTAGCGATTTTGAGGATTAAAGGATACGTCAAAAGTAAGGTCAGGAGAAGATACCCCAATATAACCACGAAGTGAATAAAAAGCTTTCTTTTCAAAACCCCTCCAAACGATAATAGGTTAATCATCAGTGTCAACTTAAGGCTCAAATGGCCGTGCCCGGGCCGCCTCGGGGACGGGGCTCAGAGCTCAAAGTTGACACAAGACAGGTTAATCCACCACCCTATACTTGATCAAAGCAAGAAACGCCATGAGGCCATCCTGCCACCTGATTTTTTTCCCCTCGTCAACAGACCGGCCGCGATAAGAGATCGGGACTTCCACAATTTTGTACCCTCTTTTGCGGACCTTGGCCGTGACCTCCGGGCAGAAGTCAAAACCGGTGCACTTTAAGTCCAGGCTTTTCAGCACATCCGCCCTGAAAACCTTGTAACATGTCCCTTCGTCAGTAATCCAATTTAGAAACAATAAACTGGCCGTCAGGGCAAGGATTCTGTTGGCGATGTAATTCAAGAAGTGCATATTGGTAATTTCGCCCAGAAACCTGGAACCATAGACGACGCTGGCTCGACCCTCGACAATCGGTTCGATCAACTTGTGGTAGTCGGCGGGGTCGTACTCCAAATCCCCATCCTGGATGATGATGATGTCCCCTGTCACATGTTGCAAGGCCGTTCTTATGGCCGAGCCCTTGCCCATATTCCGGGCATGGTAGACCACTTTTACCCCATCGTCCGCTATCTGGCTCAGCATTTCGCGGCTCCCATCGGAAGAATAATCGTCAACAATGACGATCTCTTTTTCCAGGTCCACCGCTTGCACCTGTCTGAGAGCTTCTTTTATTGTGTTCGCCTCATTGTGAACGGGCATGATGACCGATAGTCTCAGCTCGCGTTTCACGTTTGCCGTTTCACGGCGTCTCATGCCCTGACAGCCCGTACCACCGGCAGCTACTTTATCCACCAGCGCTCCTGGTTTCACGTTATAATACCATCGCCTGGCAAAAAAGCAACCCACCGAGCACAACAAGCGGACAAAGGTGAAAGGTAACAGGAGGAGATTAGCCAGCCTGTTGAGTAACAGCAAAAAGAAATTCTGCTGCGGGGGATGAGCGGTGAAGAACTTGTCCCGCAGACGCCACTTGATGTGGCTCCAGATTATCCACCGATGACGATAATCCCACTCGAAGCTATCCCCGTTCTCGTTGTAGATGATCATGCGGGGCGCCCGACACA
>VGOG01000045.1 GCA_016875995.1 Chloroflexota bacterium | reverse complement strand
CTCCGCACTCAGGCGCCAGGGATTGACCTCACCTACCTCTCGGCCGTCGTGTTGGGCGGCGAAGAGATCAGCAAGGGCAACAACCCCGGCGACGACGAGGTCCGCGTGGCTACGCGGCTGCCCATCCCGCCGAAGGGCTACCTGCTGCGCTTCGACGGCGTCACCTACGACCCGCCCATCCCGGTCACTTTCAGCCTGCGCATCAAGTACCGGGTGCAAATCAAGGTTTCCAAGTACGTGCCGCTGGGCACCATCGTCCTCAATCACGGCTGGGTGACCTACAACGAGATGGGCCTCTTCGACCAGCGATTCCCGAACTTCGACCCGGCCAACCCGGCTGCCCATACAGCGGCCAACAAGCTAGCCACCAACCACGCCGGCACGCCGGGTCGGGCCTGGGAGAGCATCGAGTTCCCCGGCTGGCCGCAGGTCCCGCAGGGTGTTGAGCCCACCAACTACCCAGGTCCGCGCTTCGACGACTACGCGCGACCTGGCGCTGCTCCACGTGACGACGACGACCCGACCTGGTTCAAGGTGGAGCGCGATCCGCGTCGCATCCAGTTGCCCGCTATTGATAACCAGGGCGGCTGGGAAACCCAGATCCACGTGCAGAATGGGGGTGACGAGGACACCGCAGTGATCATATTCTTCTGGGGGGAGTACTCAGGCAAGTGTCCGTATAACAATCCGGGCCCAATTGGGTCTGATTGCAGGCGGGTCCCTGAGAACGGTGTCTGGCGCCTGGAGGCTCAGGACATCCCCAGCACGGCAAGGTCAGCGATAGTCTACTCGGTGGATGGGGACCTCTTTCGCGAGGCCTGCAGGGATGCTGCTGCTGCTGTGGGCGACACCGTCGCTTGGGAGGATTGGGAGGATGATTACGTGGGCACCGGCGAGCTGATAGCCGTCATAGTCCAGCGCAAAGGGCTCAACGACCACGACACCCTGGTTTCGAGTGCCTACCCTGGCATCTCGGAGAACGTGGAGGGGAGTGGGCCTCCCTATCAGTATTTTGCGCCCTACGCCATGAGGCACTATCACAACCTGGATACAGAAATGATCATCCAGAACTCCGGTCAGGCGTGCACTGAAGTATGGCTCGACTATCAGAAACAAGGAGAGTGCATCTTCAGCTACTCGGAGCGCATCAGCAGGTTGGCGCCGGGGGAATCCATCCGCAAAAGGGTGCCGGCGGTGTTGGGTGCCGAGTGGCTAGGTACGGTCTACGTCAGGGCTAACGAGCCCCTGGGGATCGTCATGGATCAGACCAGCTTCCTGCCGTCGGAGGATCGGGGGGTGCTGTTGACCTATGAAGCCCGCTCCTACAAGCTCAGAATGGACACGCTCTTTTTTGCCGACCTGGTCTACCGCGAGCTAAGCGGCTGGGAGGCCAGCATCCAGGTGCAGAACCTGACCCAGCGTTCTCTGCCCACCTTCGTGACGGTGGAGTTCTTCGACAGCAAGGGCGATTCCATCCTCTTCCTGGGCGACTGGGTCTGTCGTGCTGGAGGTACCACCTTCTACCTGCCGGCCATCACTGACCTGGGTATCCAATACGTTGGGGCAGCGGTGATCCAGTCCCACTCGCAGGTTGACTATCCGGGTGGATATCACGACGGTGAGCCCATCTTCGTGGTGGTTGACCTGAAGAAGACCAAGGTGTACGATGAGTCCCGGCCTGGCTGGAGACACACTATGCCTGGCGAGATCCAGGGTGGGGCCTACAATGCCCATGCGGAGAGCGACAAGAAAGAGGCCAGCTCGATCATGCTTCCCTTTTTGGCCAAGGCCAGGGATTATCAGGGCGTGACCTCGCTGATCGCCATCCGCAACAATTCCAACTGCAACGACATCAAGCTCAAGCTGGAGGTCAGAGAAGGGACCGGAATCGTGGTCAGCTATGTGACCGACTTCTGGCTGCCCGCCGGGCAAATCAAGCTCATAGACCTGGCCAACGTAGGCAGCGTGAACCCTGGCTTCGCTGGCGCAGGGATAGCAGAGGTCACAGACGTGCGCCAATTGTGCGACCTGGACCGCGATGGGTATAAGGATCCGACACCAATTATGCCTTCTGTGGTCGTGGTGAACAGGGGCGCTGGGCCTGGGGACGTCACCGAGGTATATGAGGGCATTCCCGTGCGGTAGCAGGTCACAGGCCTGTCCTGAGCCTTGCCCTGAGCCTGTCGAAGGGTTGGCGAAGGATCGCAAGCCGCAGATCTCAATCGCTTGTGGCTTGGAGCCACGACTTGTGAACCAGTAGCTCATCGCGTCCCATCGGCCGTCAACAAAGAAGCCACCAGCATTACTCTGGTGGCTTTTTCGTATTCATCCGGATCCGTAAACTCTGCCGCTCCGCTGGTCTTCATCTCTTCACGATCAGGGGTAAGAAGAGCACGTGCTCCCTGCCTCCCGTCGTCACCCGTTTCTCGATCACGTTGCCCGCCCCGTCGTCGAGGAGCACGCGGTTGGTGATGAGGCCCTGGCCCGTGGCCTGCACGGCGAAGCGAACGGTGGCCATGCCCCTGACGGGCACGGGCCCACTCCAGGTGAGGCGGTGAGTGGAGGCATCGTACACCGCTGGCCCGCCGCTGCCTGCCCAGGCCGAGCCGGGGACGTAGACCACCTCAGCGGGAAGGGTGTCGGTCAGGGTGACCGTGGCCGGGCCGCTGCCCCCGTTCTTCACCAGGATGGTGTAGGTCAGAGCAAGGGAGCAAGGGAGCAGGGGAGCAGGGGAGCAGGGGAGCAAGCCGCTGATTCGCTGATTCGCTGCTTCGCTGCTAACCAGCTTCTCCGAGGGCCTCAGGTCCGGGGCGGTGATCGTCGTGGTGGCCGTCCGCGTGAAGGGCGATCGCACGCCGTCGTCTATGGTGGCTGTGTTTTCAATGACCGTGCCGTCGGGCAGGGGGGGCACGGTTCTCACGGCGAAGGAGAAAGAGGCCTGGCCACCACTCGGCACAGCACCGCTCCACAGGATCCGGTTGACGGCCCCGTCGTAGATCGCGCCGCCCGTGGCGCTGCCCGATTGGTAGACCGTGTGGGCGGGGATGGGGTCTACGACGGCCACGTCCGTCGCGTCGGCGGTCCCCGCGTTCCGCAGGGTGAGGGTGTAAGTCAAGACCTCGCCGGGGACGGCCACGCTCTTATCCACCTCCTTGGTCGAGCCCTCCAGCTCGATGGTGTTGACTCGGGTCGTCGCCCGAAGCTCGCAGGTTATGCCCCGTCCATCATCAATGATCGCTGTGTTGGTGACGATGGTCTCCGGCGGCAACGGGTCGGCGATCTTCACCTGGAAGGCGATGACCGGCGGCGTGGGAGGGGGCACGATGAGAACAGCTAGCCCGTCGTGCACGTAGGATTCGTTGTGAGCAATGGTCAGGCCCTGGGTGCCGTCGGCGTTCTGGATGCCGATGGTGGCCTCTGCCAGACGCGCCACCATGGACTGGTACTGGTAGGTAATGGAGCCATCGTCCCGCAGGAGAACCTGGAAGGTGTAAGGGCCACCGCTGCCATAGTGGGGCACCCCCACGTAAGAGACCACCAGGGTGTCCTGCCTCCCCTTCATCCCCCCCAGCGGCGGGGAAAGAGGGGGGGAGTAGTAGGCAGCCCCGCCCAGGCTGAAGTTGAGATCGTCCCAGAAGGGGGCCAGCAGGTTGCCCGGCGCCGAGGGGTTGGGCAGAGCCAGGTTGCTAAAGTTGCGGCCGGAAATGGGCGACAGGCTCAGGAAGCCGTTGGTGCTGAAGTAGAACTCGGTGAACTCGTTTCCGTAAAAGGGGAAGGAGAACCCAATGGGAAAAGGGCCGTGGTTGGTGTCATCTCCCAGGCCCGTGATGGGGACGCCAGTCCCTGTGATGTCCACCCAGGCATAGGTCGGACCTTCGGGCTGATCGCTATCTATCCAGGTATAGTCCCTTTCCGCCGGCACAGCCCCTGTCCACTCGATCCGGTCCAGGGCTGGATTGTAGGTCGCCCCGCCGGTGACACTGTCTGGCACGTAGGCCGTGTTCTCAGGGATGGGGTCCACCAGGGCGGCATCAGGCACCTCGATGGGGCCAGAGTTGCTCAGAGCGATGGTGTAAGTCAACACATCGCCGGCCAAAGCCACTTCTTTATCCACCGTCTTAATCGTCCCCGCCAGGTTGGGGGCCAGCACCGTCGTGGTCGCGCTGGCCTGGAGGGTGTGACCCTGCCCGTCGTCCAGGGTGGCCGTGTTGGTGATGACCGTCCCTCCGGCCAGAGGATGGACGATGACCACCTGGAAGGTGAAGGTAATGCGGGTCGTGGCCGTCAGGGTGCCGCTCCACTGGATGAGGTCGAGGATGGGATCGTAGGTCGCGCCGCCGGTGGCGCTGTCGGGGACGTAAATCGTGTGCTCCGGGATCGGGTCGGTCAGGCTGACCCCGGCCAGGTCGGTTGCGCCGATGTTGTTCAGAGTCAGGGTGTAGGTAAGGACCTCGCCTGGAACGGCCTCCTCCCTGTCCACCGTCTTAGTCAGAGAGGGCAGGGTGAGCCAGGTGATGGCTCGGGCCATGGTCTGGGCCAGCGCATCGCGGGGGCCGACGCTCTCCAGGCCGAACCCAAAGTAGATCACGCGGTAAGAGGGCGAGTCGGCTTTGAGGCCCCTGACCCCTCCTTTTGCGTAGGCGATGACAGGCGAGGCAGCAGCATCGGCTGGCGCCAGCTCATCAGGATAGAAGCAGGCCTGGTACCCGCAGAAGCCTGTGTTCTTGTAGGCGTACGTGTCGTTGAGGGTTAAGGTCAATCCCTCCAGGATGTCGGCCCCGACCAGTTCGTCCAAAATCCTCGGTTCACCGACGAAGCTGGCGTGCAGGTAGTCAGTGTAGAAGGGGGTGGGATTGGGATGGAGGGGATTTCCCCCCCCGTCCCAATAGCCGATGTCCTGTCCGGCTATGAGGAGCCGCCCCCCGTTGTCCAGGTAGTCCATCAGGGCCTGGTCGGCGCCGATGTAACCCGGCGACGCCCAGGGGTTGGCCCATAAGACTACGTCGTAGACCCCCAGCTCTTCGGCGGTAGGAACATAGGCGGTGTCGGTAATAAGCCGCGTGTCGTAGAGGTAGCCGGCCTGATCCAGAGCATGCTGGTAGTAAAGAGTGACATTCTCCCCCAGCCAGGTATCGGCATCCACCAGCAGGAGGGAGGGAGCCAGGG
This sequence comes from Chloroflexota bacterium, assembly GCA_016875995.1. Lineage (GTDB taxonomy): Bacteria > Chloroflexota > Anaerolineae > VGOG01 > VGOG01 > VGOG01. The sequence continues at coordinate 16,419 of VGOG01000045.1, read as the reverse complement.
GTAAGGCGAAGTCCTGGCTGGTCACCGCTCCCTCGGCGATGCTAACCACCGCCTGCTGGATGTGATGGCCGCTAATGCTCGCCTCCACAGTGTAACAGCCCACGGGCAGGGTCAGGCTGTAGAACCCGTCGGCATCAGTCGCCGCCGACGCGGGGGTGTTCAGTGCCCTGATGGTAGCCGCCAACGGTGTCGCCGTCCCTGCCTCTGTCACCCGGCCGCTGAGGGTCCCCTGGGGGGCTGGCTTCAAGGTTAGATCCCGCATGGACATGTAGCCCGTGATCACTTGCACTCCCTCCACCTTAGCCGGCAGGTAACCGAAGGCGCCGGCGGTGAGGTCGTAGAGCCCCCCCGGCACGCTCACCGTATAGGTCCCCGTGGCATCGGTGGTGGTGACGAATCGGTCGCCGGCCTGGCTGACCCCGCTGACCGTGGCCCCAGGAATGAGCAAGGGAGCAGGGGAGCAAGGGAGCAGGGGAGAGCATTCCTCAGTGGAGGAGTGTGGACGCAAGTCCGCTTTCACGTTTGACGCAGTTACCTGGCCATAGAGCTTCCCTGCCCCCAGGGCCCAGCGGACGGCATCGTAGGCGTCAATTCGCCCCCAGCCGTAGGTGTTGTCGGGGCCGGGCTCGCCCAGATCGAGGGCGGTGTATTTCATGAAGTTTTTCAGATCGTCGGCAGTCAAGGTGGGGTCGGCCTCCAGCAGCAGGGCCGCCAGGCCCACCACGTGAGGGGTAGACATGGAGGTGCCACTCCAGCCTCCCTGGTAGCCACCGCCGGGGATGCTGGAGCGGATGGCTACACCGGGGGCGCTGACCTCGGGCTTGGTCTCCTTCCAGAAGGAGGGGCCTCGGCCACTGAAGGAGGCAATGGCGTCCTTGGAGTCGGTGGCGCCCACGGCCACGGCGTGGGGGAAGCTGCCCGGTGAGTTCACAGACCCATCGCCCATCCCCCCGTCGTTGCCGGCGGCGAAGGCGGGGAAGATGCCTGCGGCCTGCCAGGCCGCCACATCGGGCCAGAAAGCGGGATTGGCCCCGTTCATGTCGCCCCAGGAGTTGTTAACCACGTCGGGGGCTTTGCTGGGATCCGGGTTCTCGCCGTTGAGGTCAGTTGGGGCCAGGATCCACTGGAAGCCCTGGTGGAGCTTCACGTCGTCGGTGAAGCCGGAATCATCGAACATCTTGACCGCGATCCATTGAGCGCCGGGGGCCATGCCGATTCGATTTTCCCGCCCGTCGTCCCCCACGATAGTGCCCATGGTGTGGGTGCCGTGGTCGTGGCCATCGTCAGGGGCATTTGGGTAAGTGCCCGTGAAATCGAACCAGTTGTAGTCGTGATTTCCATCGGCACCGCGGTATTTGCTCTGCAGGGCAGGGTGAGTCCAGTCTACGCCGCTGTCCATGTTGGCCACCACCACCCCGCGCCCGGTGATGTCGAAATCGTGCCATACCTGGTCGGCCCGCACCTGGGCGATGTTCCATTCTACACCCCCCCTCTTTTCCCCCCCTACCAGGGGGGGATGAAAGGGAGGGTCAGGCAGTTGATGGGTGTGGTTGGCGCGGATGATCTCCACTTCTGGGCGGGCGGCCAGGGTGAGGAGGGTCTCCAGGTCGCCGGTCACGGCCAGGCCGTTGAACACCCAGAAGGAGATGTAGTCCTCGACGTGGCCCAAAGCTCGCTGCTGGTCGAGATAAGCTCGGATATGGCGCTGACTTCTCTCGGTCACGGTTTGCAGGGATGAGACGACGGTCTGGCGGCGGGTCAACTTCTCCTGGATTCGCCGCGCCGGGGCCAGGTCGGCCTGCTGGGTCAGGTGGACGAGGTAGGTGGTCTTCTCACTGGAGGCCAGTTCTTTGAGAACCTGCGGCTCGATCTTGATCCGCAGGGCCAGGGGGATCTTCTGGAGGGAAGGCGGGTCTGGCGAGGGGTCCGCGGCGATGGGGGAGGGGATCAGTAACAGGAGTAGTACAACTACAAGAATAAGGCCCAACCATTTGCGCGAGGTCATAATTCTTTCCTCCTTTGGGGTTTGTCTAGCTGTGCGAAAGGGGGCGTTGTTCTGCCCCCTTCCCTCAATGACTATGGCTCGGGGACCAGGATTCGAACCTGGATTTTAGGATCCAAAGTCCCGCGTCCTGCCGTTAGACGATCCCCGACCGTTTCCCCCAAGGATTTACACTATGGGGGAAGGCAGCGAGGGTGGGCTTCGAACCCACAACCCCCCGGTTAACAGCCGGGCACTCTACCTGTTGAGCTACCTCGCTGCGTTTTGCTTATCCCCAATGAGCCGCGCGGGACTCGAACCCACAACTCACGGCTTAAAAGGCCGTTACTCTACCACTTGAGTTAGCGGCTCCACTCGACACTTACATTATAGCGTACTTATGAGAAGTTGTCAAAGCGTCAAATGGCCATCTTCCAGAAGTACAACTTGACTTTTTCTCATTCCTCTTTACAATATAAGTGTCCTTGGACAGTTGAGACAATTCCTGGCATACTAGCAGCAAATTCATCGAATCACTCGGAGGTGAATAATGGAAACGTTGAAAAAAATCGGGGACTTCTTGTGGGCGGGCCCGATCGTGATCGTGTTCATCGCTTTGATTCTGGTGTTTGGAGTGGCCTTGGTTAGTGTGCCGCGAGTTTGGCCATGGCTGGGCATAGCCGCTGTCATGGGCGCGTTCCTGATTGGCCTGGGCCAGCGGATGAATGGCCGTCCGGCAGGCATCCTCATTGATTCACGCTATAAGATGAGCCTCTCTCGCTTTCAAATGGTCCTGTGGACCGTTGTGGTTTTTTCCGCCTACTTCACTATCGCCCTCCCTCGCTGTCTGCCCGGTGGTCTGTCGGATGTCCGGACTGCTAAGCAGGTTGATGCGTGCATCGAGTATTTGAAGGATCAGGACTCTGAGGAGGCCAAGGGTAAGGCTGCGGAGATCAAGGCCTTAAAGGAGCAGGATCTAGAGGAGCTTAAGCAGAAGACGGCGGAACTCAATGCCTTAAAGGACAAGGGTTCTGAGGAGGCTAAGAAAAAGACTGCGGAGATCAAGGCCTTAAAGGACCAATACTCTGACGAGACCAGGAAGAAGGCTCAGGACGAGTGTACCCCCGGGCAGCCGCTAAACATCGCCTTCCCCCCCGAGTTGGTGGCGGCCCTGGGTATCAGCACGGCGTCTCTGGCTGGCTCCAGCCTGATAAAAAACGTGAAAGGTGGCAGTCCGGTCAAAAGTCAACGGGTGACAGAGGCTGAGAAGGCCAAGCAAAAGGCCGACAAGGAGCTCCAAGCGGCTGTGGACAAGCTGAATGCCGCGGCAGCCAGGTGGGTAGATGCGAGGGACGCAAAGAACAAGGCCGAAGCTGAATTGGAAAGCTCAGCCCCAGATGCACGGGAAGCAGCTGAGGAGAAGTTAAGAAAGGCGGAAGGCGAATTTCGCACCGCCGAGAACGAACGTGAGAAGGCTTTGACTGCATGGAAAGCTGCTGACGAAGCCCGGGCTACGGCTGAGAAGAACCTTGACGCTGTCGTGACAGCCCAGAGTAAAGGGAGCTCGCTGGCCACAAATGACAGTCCGGAGCAGGCGACGTGGGGTGATATGTTCCGGCACGAAGAGGCTGGCAAGGAGAAAGCTATTGACCTTGCCAAGGTGCAGATGTTCTTCTTCACCATCGTGGTCGTATTCGCCTACGCTGCGGCAATATTCGGATTGCTCACGAAAGAGGCCGCCCTTGCAAATCCGCTGGGGGTTGATTTCCCTACATTCTCAGCGAGCCTGAATGCTCTGCTCGGTCTTTCCCATGCCGGTTATCTGACGGTCAAGGCTACCGGCGAAGCATAAGTAGATGTTAGCCACGTCACTCTGAGAAAGGAGAAACAGCTATGAACACGAGGCCCAAGGTTGAAATTGCTAAAATCCAGTGGTACGACGAGAAGAAGAAATTTGGCGCGTTTGTCCCAATTGGGAAGGAAGAGGAAGGAGCTGTCACATTCTACCTCGAAGCTGAGGACAAGCTTAGGTTAAGACCAGGCCAGGTGGTGCAGTATACCACGGACCAGACTGGTAATGTTACCTCCATCGACCCTCTTGATTAGATTGCCTGAGGACAAGCTGGCGGCACCTTTGGTGACCTTTCCCTTTGTCCCGGCAACAGAGGTGTAGGTTACCAACTCAGTATTTACCCCTGTGGGCCGCGAAGCCCTCCGACAGGACCCTGAGCCGGTTCCGGTCGGAGGGCTTTGTTTTTGAGACCTGAGCATCTCTTTGACACCCTACTCAAGCTGGGCTATAATAATCCTGGAATCGTTCAGTTGTAGGAGGAATAAATGACCCAGCCACACCAATACGATATGGTCATCATCGGCGGGGGGCCAGGCGGGTATGTGGCCGCCATCCGCGCCGCCCAACTGGGGGCCAAAGTGGCCCTGGTGGAGAAGGATCGCGTCGGCGGCACCTGCCTCAACCGCGGCTGCATCCCCACCAAGGCCCTGGTGCGGAGTGTCGAAGCGCTCCAGTTAGTGGATAAGGCCCCAAGCTTCGGGGTGATCGTCGAGGAACCGGCCTTCGATTTCGCCCGCATCATGGCCCACAAGGACGAGGTCGTGGCCCGCCTGGTGGGAGGCGTAGAAGGACTATTGAAAGCCTACAAGGTGGAAGTCGTGTCGGGGATGGCCACGATTCCCAAGCCCGGCCTGGTTCTGGTAAAGCCGGCCAGCGGCGCCCTGTCTCCAACCTCCAACCTCCAACCTCTAACCTCCAAAAACATCATCATCGCTACGGGCTCCGTCCCTGCCCGCCCACCCATCGCCGGCCTGGACGCGCCGGGCGTCCTCACCAGTACCGAGGTCTTGGAATTGGCGGAGATGCCGGATAGCCTGGCGGTCATAGGCGGAGGGGTGATCGGCCTGGAGTTCGCCAGCATCTTCCATGCTCTGGGCACGAGGGTCACTGTGCTGGAGATGCTACCCACTCTGCTGCCCACGGTGGACGGCGAGCTGGCCCGCCGCTACAAGAGCCATCTCCAGCAGGCAGGGGTGGAGGTGCACCTGCAAGCGCAGGTAGAGGGCATCCGTCCGAAGGGAGATGGGCTGGTGGTGAGAGTTGCCGACTCTGGCGAGGCGGTCGAGGCGGAAAAGGTGCTGATAGCCACGGGGCGAGTGCCCTACACCGAAGGGTTGGGGCTGGAGGAGCTGGGAGTCCAACGGGAGCGGGGGGCCATCGTGGTGGACGAGCACATGGCCACCAACGTGCCGGGCATCTACGCCATCGGCGACGTGACCGGTGGGATCATGTTGGCTCACCTGGCCAGCCGCCAGGGGGAGGTCGCGGTGGAAAACATCCTGGGCCGCCCGGTAGCCATGGATTACCGCGCCGTGCCCAATTGTGTCTTCACCCTGCCGGAGATCGCTGGCGTGGGGCTGACCGAGGAGGAAGCCAAGGCAGAGGGACTTGACTACCAGGTAGCTCGCTTTCCCTTCTCGGCCAGCGGGCGGGCCCTCACCATCGGGGAGACGACGGGCCTGGTGAAGCTGATCTGCGAGAGCGAATCGGGTAGAGTTTTGGGTATGCACATCATGGGGCCTCAGGCCAGCGACCTCATCGCCGAAGGAACCCTGGCCATCCAGATTGGGGCCACGGCCAGGGACATCGCCCAGACCATCCACGCCCACCCCACCCTGCCTGAAGCCATCATGGAAGCGGCCAAGGCCGCCGCCTTTGGCCAGGCCATTCATTATCGTAAGAGATGATCAGGAGTCAACGAAGGGAGGCAAAATGCCTAACCTCAAAATCATGAAAGTCGCAGCGGAGCGCCGCCGTGAGATGCGTCCGAAAGTCGAGTGCCTTTACCGCCAATACCGGGATCAGGTCCCCCGGTTGATCCGCCAGTTAGGCGGGCCTACCCAGGCTGAGCACGACCGGGCCTTTGACCTGTTGAGTCAAATGGGTGAGATGGTTGCCTCCGAGTTACTGGACGCCCTGGCCGATGCGGCGCTGGACGATATCGCCGCCGACGAAGTGGTCTCGCTGCTGGGCGTGACGGGCGACGAGCGGGCCCGAGAGCCACTGTGGCAGTTCTTCCAGGCTCACCAGGACGACCTGGAGCGCGCCTCCACTGCCGCCCTCAGCTTGGCCTCACTGGGAGATGATCGCGTGTTGCCCTTTCTGCGTCAAACACTCGAAGCGGATGACGAACATCTCGTCTCCAATGCCGTGGCCGCGATGGTCACTGTTGGCATGATGGAAGACATCCCCCGCCTGCGCGAAATCCACCGCCAACATCTGACCAACTGGGAGATTCGCTATGGGATCGCCAACGCCATACTGACCATCGTGGGCGAGACCGACCAGCGCACCTTCGACCGGACACTGGACGATATTCACGCCAGTTTTGCCGACCGCCGTCTGTGGGATGACATCTGGGCCATCCTGGAGCGTGAGTTCGGGACGAAGGATATCACATGGCACTGAGTAGAGTCAACGCCTCCATCGGCACGGCTGCCGTGTTGGGCCTGGCCGACGTCGTCATGGACGCCGCGCCCACCACCGCCTACCTGATGCTGGGCGGGCGTTGTGTCATGGATTGTGCCTTCTGCGCCCAGGCGCGCTCCAGTCGGGCCAGTGCCCTGAAGCTCTCCCGTGTCACCTGGCCGGAGTTCGACCAGGCCCAGACCCTGGCGCTGCTGGCCCAGGCCGTCGAGCGAGGGGACATCAGGCGCTGTTGCCTCCAGGTGACGGTGGCCGACGGGTACTTCCAGCGCACGCTGCAGGTGATCCGAGCCGTGCGAGAAACCTGCCCTCGCTACGCAGGGGCGTCCCCGCCCCGATTTCCTGTTGATGCCGCCATCCTGCCCAAAGACATGGCGCAGGTTGAGGAACTATTGGCCGCAGGAGTGGATCACATCGGCTTCGGACTGGATGCCGCCTGTGAGCGGGTCTTCCAGCGAATCAAAGGCGGGAGCTGGGCGCGGAGTCTTGCCCTCATCGAAGAAGCCGCACAGCGGTTCCCCGACCGCGGAGCCGTGCATCTCATCGTCGGCCTGGGCGAAACCGAGCGAGAGATGGCCGAGATGATCCAGCGAATGCACGACCTGGGCCTCATCGTGGGCCTCTTCGCCTTCACCCCCGTCCGAGGCACCCGCATGGAGAACGTTCCCCCACCATCCATCTCCACTTACAGACGGATGCAGGTTGCCCAATATCTAATAACCAATAGCCTGGCCTGCGTAGGGGATTTCACCTTCTCCCCTGCAAGCCAACTTCTTAGTTTTAACTTCCCCCGCTTGCCAGAAATCCTGGCCGACGGCGTGGCCTTCCAGACCTCTGGCTGCCCCGACTGTAACCGCCCTTTTTACAACGAGCGGCCGGGTGGGCCGATGTACAATTATCCTAAGCCGTTGACGTCGCAGCAGGTGGAGGCTGCTATTGAGGACGTAAAACGTGAAACGTGAAACGTCAAACGTGAAACGTGAAACGTCAAACGTGAAACGCGACCGTTACGTTTCACGTTTCACTCATCACGTTTCACTTTCCGATACAGCCGATCCGATCATCTACCCTTTGGCTGATTGGCGGCTGCTAGGAACTGGCTTGGCCGATGGCGCTACCAACATGGCCATTGACGAAGCCATCCTGTGGGCTGTGGCGGAGGGGAAGTCCCCGCCAACCCTGCGCTTCTACGGCTGGCAGCCGCCTTGCCTTTCCATCGGCTACAGCCAGTCCATGGAGGACGAGGTGAATGTGGACAGGTGTCGAGAAGCTGGCATAGACATAGTGCGGCGGCCCACGGGTGGGCGAGCTATCCTCCACGCCGACGAGCTGACCTACAGCGTCGTCGCTCCCCAGGCGGAGCCCCGCGTTACCGGGGGCGTCATCGAGTCCTACCGCCGCCTGAGCGCGGGGTTAGTGGCGGGCCTGCGGGTTTTAGGGGTAGATGTGTCTCAGGCCCTCACCCCCACCCCACCTGAGCCGAGGAGCAGAGGAGCGGGGGAGCAGAGGAGCAAGGGAGTAGGTGAACATCGCGACTGCTCCCCTTCACCTCCGCACCCTTGCACCCCTGCTCCCTTGGGAGAGGGCGAGTCAGCAGCCTGTTTCGACGCCCCATCCAGCTACGAGATCACCGTGGACGGCAAGAAGCTGGTGGGCAGCGCTCAGGTGCGCAAGAGGGGGGTGGTGCTCCAGCACGGCTCCCTGCCCCTGGCGGGCGACATGGCCCGCATCTTCGACTTCTTGAAAGTGCCATCGGAGGAGAGGCGGGAGGAGTTGAAGCAGGAACTGCGCGCCTGTGCAACTTCGCTGGAGTTAGCGCTGGGATATAGCGCCCCTTTTGGGGAAGTAGCCCAACATCTGGCGGTCGGCTTCGCCCAGGCCCTGAACCTGCGGCTGATCCCCGGCCAGCTCAGCCAGCACGAGTTGGCCCTGGCCGAGAAGCTCCGGCGGGAGAAGTATGCGACTCGGAAGTGGAATTTTCGGAGGTAAGCACTCGCTGGAGTGCGGACGCCAGTCTGCCTTTGCAGGGCCTGAAGCAGACTTGCGTCTGCACTCCAGATGCCAAATTTCCAGGGACTGATGTTACCAAAACCGGGCGAAATGTGGTAAAATAAGGGCTAGGGGTGGATCATGGTCATCGGCACATGCGTCATCGAATTGCGCATCCCCGGCAATGGGTCGCTGAAGGGCAAGCGGCGGGTCGTCAAGTCTATTATCGCCCGCGTGCACAACGAGTTCAATGTCTCCATCGGCGAGGTGGACGACCAGGATTTCTGGCAATCGGCTGTATTGGGGGTGGCCTGTGTATCCAACGGAACCGATTATGTGCATGGCCTCCTGACCAAGGTGGTCGAGTGGATCGAGACTAACCGCCCCGATGTGGAGGTGGTGGATTATCGAATTGAGATGTTTTAGAACTATGGAGCCGGAGGTGCCGATGAGAAAGACTTCGTGAAACGTGAAGACGTGGTGCGTGATGCGTGGTGCGTGATGCGTGCCTGGATCCAATATCAACGAAAGGAGCTATACCATGAGCAACAAAAAAGCCCAGCCCCAGATGCAAGTTAACATCGAATTGCCTCAGGATCTGGAAGCCGTCTACTCTAACTTCGCTCTCATCACCCATTCTCCCTCGGAGATCGTCATTGACTTCGCCAAGTTGCTCCCCAACGTACCCAGGGCCAAAGTCTACGCTCGCGTCCTGATGACTCCCATGAACGCCAAGCTCCTTCATCAGGCTTTGGGGCAGAACCTGGAGAAGTTCGAGGAGAAGTTCGGCGAGATCAAGACGCCTGAGCACAAATTCGAAGAGGAAAAGCCCATCGGCTTCAAGAAGTAGGCAGAGGGAAACCTTGCTGGAGTGCGGACGCCAGTCCGCCCCCGCAGGCTTGCGCCTGCACTCCGGAATCGTAGGATAGAGGGAGGGGCCCCCTTGGAACAACTGGACGCTATTGCAGAGAAAATTCGTCAAGACTTCGAGGCCAGGAACGCGGCGCGGGACGAGGCGCTGCGGCGCTCACGAGAGCTGATCCGCTATTGTGCCAACACCATCCGCGCTACCCATCGGGCCGAGTTCGAGGAGGCCAGCCAACTCCTGGCTACGGCCTGCCAGGCGGCCTCTGAGTTGGTGGAATGTGTGGCCGACTACCCAGACCTGTACTACGCTGGCTACACCCAGGATGCCCTGAAGGAGCTGGCCGAGGCCAGCATCACCTATGCCCTGATTACCGATGCCCCCCTGCCTGACCCCGATGACCTGAGCATCGAGTACCCCGCCTATCTCAACGGCCTGGGCGAGGCGGTGGGAGAACTGCGCCGCCACGTGCTGGATATAATCCGCCGTGGCCAGATCGAGCGGGGCGAGGAAATGCTCTCAGCCATGGATGACGTCTACGCTGTCCTTGTTACCATGGACTTCCCCGATGCCATCACCGGTAAGCTTCGCCGCACCACCGACGTGGTGCGGGGAGTGCTGGAGCGCACGCGGGGTGATTTGACGATAGCCATAAGCCAGGATAAGCTCCAGGAAGCTCTGCGGGACTTCGAGGAGAGGGTCAACGCCAGTGGCTAGAAAGATCGACAAGGTTATTCGCGCCAGCGAACTAGGCGAGTATGCCTATTGCGCCAGAGCGTGGTGGCTGGGGAGAGTGCTGGGCTTCCGCCCAGCCAACCTGGAGAGTATGGCGGCTGGCGAGGAAGTCCACGTCCGCCATGGACAGAAGGTGGTGAGCTATCACCACCTGCGGCGATGGGCGTGCACGTTGCTGGCGCTGGCCTTGCTGGCTGGTGTGCTGTTCCTGGTGTTGACCCTGCGGGGCTAGGACTGTTTATCGCGACTTCGGGGTGTAGGAGTCCCTGACTTGTCAGGAGGGCACGATGAGCCCAAACAAGTTCGGGACTCCAGTACGCTCAGCCTATCTTAGGGAGTACAGGGGAAGAGACACCGTGACCGGTCCTCGCCTGATTCTACTGGCATGGGCGCTGATTCTGTTTGTGGGGGGCTTGCTTGTGCTGAGGCGGTCTCGCCGCCTGCACCAACAGACGGGACTGCCGCAGGGGCGAGTGATCTACGCTGACACCGGGGCCTGGAATCGCTGCGAGAAGCCTCTCTTCTCCCGCCGCTATCTCCTGACAGGCAGGCCCGATTACCTCGTTGACGACGGAGGGGCCAAAATCCCGGTTGAGGTCAAATCCACCTCTTGTCCTCCAAGCCCCTATCGTTCCCACGTGCTCCAGTTAGCTGCCTATTGCCTTCTGGTGGAAGAAGAGTATGGGCAGCCCCCACCCTATGGGATCATCAAATACCAAGACCAAGCCTGCGCCATCGAGTACACCGCGCCGTTGCGGGCTGAGTTGTTAACCCTCCTGGCTGAGATGCGCCAGCACCTTACCGCCGCCGACGTGGGCCTCAGCCACGCCAACCCCAACCGCTGCCGGAGCTGCGGCTATCGGGAGGAGTGCGAAGAGAGGTTAGCGTAAAAGACAGAAATCGGATATAATAAAATCCAAACTTCAAAGCTCAAACTTCAAAAGGCAGTGAGGCAACGAGGCGATGAGGCGATGAGGCGATGAGGTAACGGGCGACTCGTTGACAATCGCAAATCGAAAATCGCAAATCGAAAATCGAAAATCGAAAGAGGAGGTTTCCGTTGGCTTTGTACAGCGCACCACGCGGCACACAAGATATTCTACCAGAGGATCAACCCTACTGGCGGCACATTCTGGAGCGAGCCCATTACATCGCTCAGCTCTACGGCTATCAGCAGTTGGATACGCCTATCTTTGAGGATACGGCCATCTTCGAGCACGGCATAGGCGAGACCACGGACATCGTGGAGAAGGAGATGTACTCGTTCCTGGACAAGGGAGGCGATTCCATCACCTTGCGCCCGGAGTTCACCGCCGGGGTGGTGCGGGCCTACCTCGAGCATGGCATGCACGTTCGCCCCCAGCCGGTCAAGGTCTACTCCCTCGGCCCCTGTTTCCGCTACGAGCGACCCCAGGCCGGGCGCTACCGCCAGCACCACCAGTTCAACGTCGAGGCCATCGGCGAGCAGGACCCGGCGGTGGACCTGGAGGTCATGTCCGTGGCCTGGTACCTCTACGAGGACCTGGGCTTCAAGGGGCTCTCTTTTCAGCTCAACAGCATCGGCTGCCCCAGGTGCCGCCCCAACTTTCTGACAGTGCTGGTTGAGTACTACCAGGGGCACGCAGACGACATCTGTGACGATTGTCGGCGGCGTCTGGAGCGCAACCCGCTTCGCCTGCTGGACTGCAAGACCGAGAGCTGTCAGCCCATCATTGATGCTGCTCCCTCTATGAGAGAGTACCTGTGCGACGAGTGCGCTGAGCACTTCCAGACCCTGCTGGGGTATCTCGATTCCCTCGGCCGACCCTACACCCTCAGCCATCGCCTGGTGCGCGGCCTGGATTACTACACCAAGACCGTGTTCGAGGTGTGGGCCGAGGGCATCGGGGCGCAGAACGCGGTGTGCGGTGGTGGGCGCTACGATGGCCTGGCCGAGGTGCTGGGCGGCCCGCCTACGCCCGGCGTCGGTTTCGCCTCCGGCCTGGAGCGCATCGTCCTGACCATGAAACATCAAGGGGTGCAGGTGCCGGCTCTGCCCGCGCCTCAGGTGCTGATTGCCAGTCTGGACGAACAGACCAAGCTGATGGGGGTGAAACTGGCCAGTAATTTGCGGGTGGCGGGCATCGGTGCGCTCATCTCCTTCGGCGATCGCAGCCTCAAGGCCCAGTTGCGGCAGGCCGACCGGGAAGGCGTGGCCTTCACCCTGATCATCGGCGAGAGGGAGGCCGAGGCCGGCCAGGTGACGGTGCGCGACATGGCCCGAGGCGAGCAGCACCTGGTAGCTCTCGAGGACGTGATAAGCTGGCTGAGCCAACGGCTTATGTAGGGGTAAGGCTTGCCCTTACCCACTGGGGGCAACCGCAAGGGATTGCCCCTACCGAATTGTATCTGCGATAGTGACGGAGCATCATCAGTGAAACAAATCGGTTTACTACACCATCCCAAGCTGCCTGAATCGCTGGCTTTGGCCCAGGAGATGGCCCATTATCTTGAGGAAAGGAGCGTTGCCTGCTGGTTGTGCTCGGCCTGGGACCAGGAAGAGATTGCCCGCTGCGTGAGCGGCCTCGATCTCTTGATCACTCTCGGTGGTGATGGCACGATCCTGCGAGCCGCGCGGATAGCCGCCCAACATTCCGTCCCCATTCTGGGCCTCAACCTGGGTCGGGTGGGCTTCCTGGCCGAGATGGAGGTCGGGGACTGGCGGGAGAAGCTGCAGCAAGTGCTGGCGGGGGGAACCTGGCTCGAGGAGCGGGTCATGCTTCAGGCTGAGCTTCGGCGGGACGGAAACGCCCTGGAGGGCTTCGAGGCCCTCAACGACGTGGTGATCGGCAGGACCTCCCTCGCCCGCGTGGTGCGCCTGGCCACCTACATTGACGGGAGCTATCTCACCACCTACGTGGCCGATGGGCTCATCGTGTCCACCGCCACCGGTTCCACGGCCTATGCCCTGGCGGTAGGCGGGCCGATCTTGCCCCCCGAACTGAGGAACATCCTCGTCGTTCCCATCGCCTCCTACTTGAGCCTGGATCGGGCCATCGTGCTCTCGGAGGGGGCAAAGGTCGAGGTAGAGGTCTCCACTGACCACCGGGCGATCCTCACCGTTGATGGTCAGATTCATACCGAGCTGAAGGATGCCGACCGCGTGGTTGTTGGAGCCAGCCCTCACAACTGTCGCTTCCTCAGGCTTCAGGACAGGGGTTACTTCTACCGCAACTTAATGAAGAGGCTGCGCCTTCCTTCCTCTCAGGCTGAAAGAGTAGACCCAAAGTAAGGAGAGTAGAGAGAGTAGACATGAAACCGAGAGCTACACGATTCGAGTTGGACGATCCAGAGTTGCTGGAGTTGGTCAGCCCGGAGATGGACCGCTGGCTGAACTCATGGTCAGTTGAAGAGCAGGCCAAATACGGCGGCCAGTATGTTGCTGTCAGCAAGGACAGGCACGTAGTGGCGGCAGACCAGTCGGCAGCCAGGCTGCGGCGGAAGTTGGACAAGCTGGGGCTTAAGAAAGTGCTGATCTTCTACATGGAGCCACCCGATGCCTACATCATATACCTACTTCACCCGTGAGTGGCGCGAGTTCAAAGGTTTTTTCGACTTCTTCAATGTGGCCTTCGAAAAAGCGACCCGACGGACGGTGTTCCAGTTTGTGGAACCATAGAGCGAAGAACTCGTTCAAAAGAAAGAGAGGAGATATCATGAAACGGATGCGCTGGTTCGATTACATCACCATCAACATTTATTGGCTCGGGCTCACCACCCTCTCGCAGACGGTGAGTCCACTGGTGTTTCCGCTGCTGGTGCAGCGGTTTGTGGGCGAGGCGGGGAAAGGGACGTTTTTCGGTACCCTTCGCCTGTGGACGCTGATGGTCGCCCTGCTGGTGCAAGCCCTGATGGGGATGTTCTCCGACCGCAGCACCCTCCGCTGGGGGCGGCGGCGTCCTTTCATCTTCGTGGGCACGTTGGCAGACCTGGTGTTCATCGCCGCCGTCGGCCTCTCCGCCAGCCTGGAGGGGATGACCGGTTACTGGTTCCTGTTCGCCATGGCTATCCTGCTCTCGGCCGCCTCCAACACCGCTCATGGGGCCGTGCAGGGCCTCATCCCCGACCTGGTGCCCGAACACCAGCGCGGCCGCTTCTCCGGCGTCAAAGCGGTGTTTGAGATCCCCATCCCCGTGATCCTGGTGGCCTTTACGGTAGGGCCGCTCATCGCTAAAGGGAACATGTGGGGCGGCATCCTGGTAGCGATGGGCATCCTCACGCTGGCCATGCTCGTCACCATGCTGGTGCGCGAGGAGCCGTTGAGGGAATCTCTCCCGTTGGACTGGGCGCCTTTCCTGCGCCTGGTGTTGATGACGGCCCTCTTCACGGCCATCATCCTGGGCATGAGGGAGGTCGTCAAAAGTGTGGGACGCCTGACGGAAGGGGTCAGCTCTGCTACTGTGCTGGTCTTTATCATGGGAGCAGTCGGCCTGGTGGGGATGGCCATCGCGGTAACGCTGGGGGTATGGGCCAGCGTGCGCATCAGCATCGGCAACAAGGCGGCGCGTGCTAACCCCTCTTTTACCTGGTGGGTGGTCAACCGGCTGGCCTTCCTGGTGGGGACCACCAATCTGTCCGGCTTTGCCGTGTACTTCCTCCAGGGGCGACTGGGATATGCGGAGGAGAAGGCGGCCGGCCCGGCCAGCCAGTTGATGATGGTGGTGGGGCTGTTTATCCTGGTTTCGGCATTGCCCAGCGGCTGGCTGGCCGACCGGTTCGGCTCCAAGCGGCTGGTCGTCATCAGCGGCGTTCTGGCGGCCCTGGGCACGCTGATTATCCTGCTTTCCCCCAGCCTCACCCCCATCTACGTTGGCGGCTGCCTCATCGGCGTCGCTGCCGGCCTGTTCTTCACCGCCAATTGGGCCCTGGGCACCGGCCTGGTGCCCAAGGAGGAAGCAGGGCGCTACCTGGGCATCTCCAATCTGGCCGGAGCGGGCGCCGGAGCAGTCGGTGCTTACATTGGCGGCCCCATCGCCGACTATTTCACCGTCCAGGTGCCGGGCCAGCCGGGGCTGGGGTACGTGCTCCTCTTCGCCATCTACGGCGTGCTATTCCTGCTCTCCGCTGTCACCCTGGTCAAGGTGCGGCCAACGCTCGGCCAGGAAAGGGCCTAGGTAGTCCAGGGAGTCCTTGGCCTCTTGCAGGGTCAGCTCGAAGATGATGGGGCCCTGGAATGCGGCCTCTTTGAGGGTGTCGAGCAGGAAACCGAGCGGCAGGTCGCCTTCGCCCAGGGGCAGGTGATCTTTGCGGCGGACGGTGCCATCCGCCTGGGGGCGATAATAAGCGTCGTGGAGGTGCACCTCGGCCAGGCGCGGCAGTGACCTCTGCAAGGCTTCTTCAAAGCCCACAGGGCCGGGGTACCTGGCCACCACGTGGCCGGTGTCGAAGCAGAGCGAGAGGTCGAGCTCCTCGGCCAGGGCCAGGGTGAGGTCGAAGGGGAACTCGCCGGTCTCCACGGCGATAGCCCGCGAGGGGAGTTTGGTGCGGCGGAGTAATTCCTCGACGCTGTGGGCCGCGTGGCGCTGGAACATGGCCATAACCAGCGGGCGTGCCTGGTCGGGTATGGTGGCCATGGTGTAGAACTCGGCGGCCAGCGCGCCGGTAGCGTGGAGCACGTAGGCCTCGGGCTC
This sequence comes from Chloroflexota bacterium, assembly GCA_016875995.1. Lineage (GTDB taxonomy): Bacteria > Chloroflexota > Anaerolineae > VGOG01 > VGOG01 > VGOG01. The sequence continues at coordinate 682 of VGOG01000045.1, read as the reverse complement.
CAGGGGGGCCAGGCGCAGCACGGCGTCCACCAGCGCTTCTACTGAGCCCTGGCGCACCCACTGCACGGGAGTCGAAGGCTCCACCGACCAGAGGGGCAGGTGGACGGTGTAGCTCACCCCCCGCGATTCCCGGAGAGCTTGCAGGCGCCGCAGGGTCGGCAACCCGAAGCTATCCGGGAAAAGCACGTTCAGGTCGGTGTTGAGCTCGACGAGGGTGAAGCCGAGATCGGCGATGCGCTCGACCAGAAGGGCCGGGTCCACGGAGGGGGGGACGAGCTGGTTGCTGCCTTTCTGCTGAGCCAGAAGTGGCATGGCCATCTCGATCAGCAGCGGGGCTTGTAGCATTTCGATTCCGAAGCGTAGCATCGTTGTGCCTCCTTGTGGTTTGGATATTGGGAGATGGAAGATGGAAGATGGAAATTGGACGGTGTTCCAACCTCTAACCTCCAACCTCTAACTTCCAGGATACTACCACGATTCGGCGAAATTGGCAAGGAGGCAACGGATAGGGAGCAAATAAACGGATGAATCAAGTTGGGAAAGCTCTTATCAGGGGGAAAGAAAAGAATGGTTGACGACGAGGTGATCTACTGCAGCTTTCATCCCACTGTGGAGACCCGCCTGCGCTGCAACAGGTGTGGCGCCCCCATCTGCCCCAGGTGCGCCGTGCAGACCCCGGTGG
>VGOG01000044.1 GCA_016875995.1 Chloroflexota bacterium | reverse complement strand
GAAATCACGAAAAATGCTATAATGTCCTGCAAATAATCATGACGAACTTCATAGCAGCCAGAAAGGAGCACAATATGAGCGAGGAAGATTTGATTGAGCCGAAGGTCAATCCCAATCCGACCTGGAAGGTGAACAAGAAAGAGCGGCTGAGTGCCTGTGACAATCGTCCTGGCCTGAAGAAGATTTATGTCCGGGTCCTGGATGACAAAGGCGAGGGGCTGCAAGGGGTCAGGGTGCGCTTCGATACCGAACCATCGAAGGGCATCGCATACGATCACATGAACATCTGGGGGCTGACTGACGAGAACGGGTACCTGGAATGGGACCACCTGGGAGTGCCTACCCGCTACCTGCTCTGGATGGAGGATGATGAGACTCCCCTGGTCGAGAACATCCGAACCGATCTGGGGAACGAATACTGTCAGCCTTCAGGTACAATCCTTGGCGGTTGGAGGCCAGTCAACCGCCCGGGCATCTACTCCTATCGGCTCGATATCCAGCGGAAGGGAGCGGGCGGCTAGGGCCTGGCCTGTGCCAGCATGATGACCTACAAAATGGCGGGTGTCCGTTTAGACACCCGCCGTTTTTCTTTCGGGGCTGAAACCCGGCCCCAGGGCTTGGCCCTTTCAGCCCCAGGCTTGCCATTGCATCAAAGATGTGTTAGAATCGGCTAGTACAATGCCAGCGAGGAAGTGAGTTTGGCCGAGAAACTGAGTAGGACGATCCTGAGATCGGGATGGAAGCTCCTCCTGATTGGTCTACTGGGGCTTGTGGCTGTTCAGCCGCTGCTCAAACCCGCCATGACCTGCAGCGATGACGGCGGGCATTACCTGGTTCGCTTTGTGGAGCTCGATCACTGCCTGCGCCAGGGCACTCCCTGGCCCCGCTGGGCCCCCGACCTGGTCTACGGCTACGGCTACCCCCTCTTCAACTTCTTCCCTCCCCTGTCCTTCTATCCGGCCGAATTCTTCCACCTGCTGGGCCTCAGCTTCGCCCAGGCCTGGAACGCGGCCCTGGTACTCTACATCTTGCTGGCTGGGATGACCATGTATCTCCTGGCCAAAGATGTCTTCGGCGAGAAGTCGGCCTGGGTGGCGGCGGTGGCCTACATGTACGCTCCTTATCAACTGTACAACGCGCTCTATCGGGGCAACCTGGGCGAGGCCATGGCCTTGCCGCTATTGCCCCTGATACTCTGGGCCTTCCGTCGCCTTCTCATCAAAGGCGAGAACCGCTACCTGGCCGCGAGCGCCCTGTCCTACGCTGGCCTGATCCTGACCCACAACGTCATCAGCCTGGTCTTTACTCCCTTTCTCCTCCTCTACGTTGGCGTTTTGTGGTTGCTAGAGAGGAGGACAACCAGATCGCTATCCCTCACCGCCGCAGCGCTTCTGCTTTCCCTGGGCCTCAGCGCTTTCTTCTGGCTGCCGGCTTTCTTCGAGAAGCAGTGGGTTAAGATCCACCTGGCCTACACCCCAGCCGGCATGAACTATCGCTACAATTTCCTATCCCTGGGCGAGCTCCTCTCCCCGCCAACTCCTGTCCACACCGCTCTCGTGAATCCCGCTCCTCCCCGCAGCCTGGGGCTGGTGCAGTTGGCCCTGGCCCTGTTGGCTATGATCGGCTGGTGGAGCTTCAAGGACAGGGAAAAGCGTTTCACTGTTTTGTTTTTCTCCCTCGTTCTAATCAGCTTGATGTTCATGGTCCTTCCGCAGTCCGTGGCCGTCTGGGATCACCTGCCTCTGCTCGAATACGTTCAGTTTCCTTGTCGTTTCCTGGGGATAGCCAGCCTGGCCGCCGCTTTGCTGGCCGGGGCAGCGATTTCCGATTTCCGATTTCCGATTTTCGATTCAAGAAATCGGAAATCGGCAATCGAAAATCGAAAATTGGGGGTTGGGAGACCTTCACCCATCGCAGGTATTGTACTGGTAGTTGAAGCCCTGCTCATCGCCACCAGCCTGCCCTGGCTCTATCCACGCTACTGTTCTACCACCGAGGGCCTGTCCATAGCCAACCTGGCCCAGTTGGAACGCGGCCTGGGAGTCATCGGTGCCACCTCCGCCGGCGAGTACCTGCCCATCTGGGTCAAAGAGGTGCCCTCGGGATCGAGCATGGAGGCCATGTATCGCGCCGGGGGTCCCATCGAACGCCTGGAACCGTCTTCCTTGCCCGAGGGAGCAGAGGTTAAGTCAGCGCAGTATGGCCTCACCTCGGCTGACATCCTGATAGACAGCCCCCAGCCCTTTCAAGCCGTGTTCAACACCTTCTACTTCCCCGGCTGGCGTGTCTACGTGGACGGAAAGCAGGTGCCTATCATCCCCACCGAGCCCTACGGCCTGATCAGCTTCCAGGTTTCCACGGGGCAGAGAAACATCCAGGTGCGTTTTCAGAACACGCGCTTGCACCTGGCGGCCAAAGCCCTTTCGACCTTCAGCGCCTTGGTCGTTCTGGCGGTGGTCATCTGGTCCCTGGTCGGGTGGTCAGGTGGTCGGGTGGTCGGCCACAATACGCAATACGCAACACGCAATACGCTGTGGAATCTTCAGTGGGTATTGGCCATAGCCCTCCTATTGATGAAGGTGACCTACATTGACCGCCACGACAACTGGTTCAGGCGGAGTGGTTTCGACGGCACCCAGGTGGAGGGAGTGAGGGTGCCGCTGGAGGTCAACTTTGATGGGGAGATGATGCTTCTTGGCTATGACCTTGATCCCGCTGCAGTTGAGGCCGGGGGCACCTTCCGCCTCGACCTCTACTGGAAGGCACAGCGTAAACTGACCACTGCATACAGCGCCTACGCCCGCCTCAAGGATGCCCAGTCTAACCTGTGGAGCCCGAAGGATAGTCGGCGCCCGGGGGGATACCGAGATTATCCCCTCACGACCACCTGGTCCCTGGACCAGTACGCCCAGGACTCTTACCAGATATGGGTGCTGCCAGGCACGCCACCCGGAGAATACGATCTGGTCGTCGGAGCCTTCTCCAAGGCCACCCTGGAGGAACTGGACGTGCTGGACCAACAGGGAGTCGCTGTGGGCACCTCTTTGGCCATCGGCAAGCTAACGGTGGTGCGGCCAAGGAAGGCGCCCTCTATCGAAGAGCTGGAGATAAAGCATCTTATAGCTGCCCGCTTTGGGGATGAGTTGGAGCTATTGGGCTACGACGTGGATCGCCCGGCCGTCCAGGCAGGCGAGGGACTGCACCTGACCCTCTTTTGGCGAAGCCTGAAGGAGATGGACCAGCCTCATGCAGCCCTTCTCAGACTGGTGGACGAGGGGGGAGGAATTGTAGCGGAAGAGGCTGTCCCTGTTGCAAGCGAGGCTTACCCCACAACCCAATGGCAGGCTGGGGAAGTGGTTCGCAGCCAGCATTACTTCCCCGTTCCAGCGGGGGCTTCAGCAGGCAGAAATTGGCTTCGGTTGGCGGTTGTAGATCAGGAGGGAACGCCGCTTGCGGCGGCAATTGACTTGAGGGAGTTGGAAATCGAGGTGCCAGAACGCAGAATGACCCTGCCCACCATTGAAAACCCCATGGAAATCAACCTGGGCGATGAGGTGACCTTCCTGGGCTATGATCTGAGGCTCACGGTAGTCAAGCCCGGCGACACGCTGCATCTGACTTTGTACTGGCAGGCCAGGCGGGGAATAGCCGGCTGGTACAAGGTTTTCACTCACCTTTTGGACGATGAGGCCCGAATCTGGGCGCAGAAAGACAGCGTGCCAATGGGGGGGACGCGACCAACGACGGGGTGGGTGAAAGGCGAGATCATCGTAGATGAATACGAGCTAACGGTAAGGTCCGACGCTCCTGGCGGTGATTACATCTTGGAGGTCGGGATGTACGAGGAGAGCACAGCCCAGCGCTTGAGCGTGCTCAACGAGGAGGGGCAGATCGTGGGGGATTGCATTATCCTTTTCCCCGTTTTCTGAAACTCAACCTCAGCGGCGTTCCCAGGAAACCGTAGTGCTCTCGGAGCCGGTTCTCCAGATAGCGTTCGTAGGAGAAGTGCACCAGGCGGGGGTCGTTGACGAAGAACAGAAAGGTGGGGGGATCCACTCTAGCCTGGGTGGCATAGTAGAACTTCAGGCGCTTGCCGGCCTTGCTGGGTGGGGCGTGGCGAGCCACAGCCTCCTGCACGACGCGGTTCAGCTCGGCGGTGGGGATACGGATCAAACGCTCCTCCTGGACGCGCAAGGCGGTGGGCAGCACCTGATCCACTCGCTGGCCGGTCAGCGCGGAGACGAAGAGCAGGGGCACGTAATCGAGAAAGCGCAGGACGGTGTATACATCCTCTGTGTAAGCCTGCATGGTGTGGGTATCCTTTTCCACCAAATCCCACTTGTTGACCACCACCACCACGCTTTTGGCTTCCTCCAGGATATAGCCGGCGATGTGAGCATCCTGGGCGGTGGCTCCGTCCACGGCATCTATGAGGAGCAACACCACGTCGGCGCGATCTATGGCCTTCAGTGCTCTCAGCACACTGTATTTTTCCACCCCTCGCTGGATGCGGCCCTTCCTGCGAATGCCGGCGGTGTCTATGAGCACCAGTGGCTCGCCCTCCCATTCCACCTGGGTGTCAATCGCGTCCCGGGTAGTGCCTGGGGTCTCGTGGACGATGGCTCGCTCCTGGCCCAGGATCCTGTTGAGCAGGGAGGACTTGCCCACGTTGGGCCGCCCGACGATGGCGATCTTGACCGCCTCCAGCTCTTCCTCTTCCTCCTCAACGGGGAAGGCACCCACCACCTGATCCAGGAGGTCGCCCGTGCCTGTGCCGTGCAGGGCCGAGATGGGATAGAGCTCGCCCAGGCCCAGGGCGTAGAACTCCACCGCCGCCTCTCGCAGGGCCCGATTGTCGGCCTTGTTGACCACCAGTAACACCGGCTTGGCCGTACGGCGAAGCACCTGAGCTACCTCCTCATCGCCTGCCGTCAGCCCGTCCTTGACGTCCACCAGAAAGAGGATCACATCGGCCTCGGCGATGGCCATCTGCGCCTGGGCTCGCACCTGGGCCATGAGATCATCTTCCAATTTCTTTTTGAGCTTGGAGCTTTGAACTTCAAGTCCCCCGGTGTCCACCAGGATGAAATCCACCCCGCCCCACTCGGCTTCGGCGTACAGGCGGTCGCGGGTGGTGCCTGGCACCTCATCGGTGACGGCCAGGCGCTCCCCCACCAGCCTGTTGAAGAGAGTTGATTTGCCAACGTTGGGCCGCCCAACGATGGCTACGATGGGCTTTGCCATAATCAAATCCCAAATCCCAATGACCAAATCCCAATTTTCATTGGTCATTTGTCATTGGTCACTGAATGATAACTGATACCTGGCAAGGCTCGAGGTAGTTTCCGTCTTTCTTGACTACCACCAAACGGAACCAGTAATTCCCAGGCAGGAGAGTCGAAGTGTCCCAAACGCCCAGCAGGCCATCGGCCACAGCCTCCTCGAAGCGCTGCAGGAACGACCACTCGGATACCGCTGCCTGGCGATACTCGAACTTGTAATAGCTGAAGTTGTCAACATGGGCAGAGCCAAAAATCTGGACCTGGCCCCTCAACGCGGCGTTCACTGTGGGATAAGTGAGGCGAGCCCCAGGATGGGGGCACTCGGCCAGGAGGCCAGGCGTGGCCGTGGGGGAGGGTACGGGGGTGAGCGTGGGCGTAGGTGTGGGGAGCGGCGTCGGGGTGGGCGTCTCCATGATGGCCGGCGTTTCGGCAGGTTTCGGCGTCCCAATGGGCTCTGGTGTCATGGTCGGGGTGAGGAGAGGGCCAACAACTATCTCCACCTCGATGGTGTCCGGCAGGATGCTCTCCACCTTGAGCCCCTCCGGCACGACGACCTTAGGTGTTATCTTATAGGTGCCCCGCTGCAGGTTGGAGAGGTCCAAGATCACCTGTACATCCCCGGGCTTCAGGGCATCCAACTGGGGCACGGGACCCGATATGATGACGTCCACTACTTCAGGTGACGGCTTGGCACTCAAACGGGGCTGCAATCCCTGGATGACCAATTCCCGCTGGAGCGTCAGACTGCTCTCGATAGCCGTGACGTTGATTTTAACCAGGATAGCTTGTTCACCCAGCACCGTGACACCTTGGGGCAAAGTCAGAGTCACCCGTTCGCCCACATCAGCTTGGGCATCGCTGACGTCTATAGGAATTGTCTCCAGATAGCCGGGTATCCCCTCAACGACCAGTGGGCTGCCAAAGATGGTTACATTGGAAGGCTCGACGGAAATGTTGCTGATGCGATAGCCAGCCGCCACCTGCCCCTCCACGATGGGCCTCACAGCTACTTCTTTGTAACCAAGTCTCTGCTCAATGGGCACTCGGACCGTAACCTCTGGTGGGTCAATGTCCACCCACCCTATGGCCTGGCCTTTCTCGTTCCGCGCCGAGAGGCTCACCGACCGCTCCAGGACCCCTTTTGCTCCCCCCAGATAGATCTCCGCCACCAACTCACTAATCTGATCAACCATGGAGGCTGGGCCGCTCACCTTCGCTGCGGAAGGGGTGACGGCAGGTGTCCGATCAACGTAGCCCAGGGGGGGATTGTCCATGACCTTCGCCTTCACGCCTAACTCTTTCTCCTTGTACTCTTCCAGCCGGACACTGACCTCAGGGGGCTGTACCTCCAGGATATTGACAAACCGATCGGAGCAGGTGACCTGGACCTCGACGTCATGTCGTCCGATAGGCAACCCCTCCAGGTCAACCAGGGCTTCGAACTTCTCAGCAGTCAACCTGTCCCAACTGGTCTTAGGTGCGCGGACGACGACCCTGACGTTCTTGATGACCTCGGGGAAGATAACCATTCCTTCGGCCTTGTTCAACACCTGGACAGGTATAGTCTCAGGGAAAGTGTCTCTCTCGCTGGGGTTCTGCTCGTTGACAGATACCACCCAGACTGTGACCGCCAGGGCTATAGCCAACGCCACTGAACCGAAATCGTTAAACACTCGACGAATCATGTTCTACACCTCGCTCGTTAGTCGCCCCACCCACTCCAACCAGCGCGGCCGAGCCCTCTGGAGTCGGGGCCTGTAGAAAGCCAGCAGGATCTTCCCCAGCCGATTCACGTCGAGGCGGCGGATCATGCGGCCGTTGTGGGCGATGGAGATGATCCCCGTCTCCTCGGAGACGACGATGGAAACGGCATCGGTCTCAATAGTTACACCCACCGCCGCGCGATGGCGGAGGCCCAGTTGACGATCGGGCATCATGTCTCCTGCCAGGGGCAACACACAACCGGCGGCTACAATCTCGCCCTCGCGGATGATGACCGCCCCATCGTGCAGGATGGTGTTGGGAAAGAAGATGGTCAACAGGAGCTCGACGGACACTTTCCCATTTACTCTTGTTCCCGTGTCCATGTACTCCTGCAAGCCCGTCTCCCGCTCCAGGACGATCAGAGCCCCGTGACGACGCTCTGATAGGCGCTGACATGCCTGGCAGACTTCCTCGATCACCCGCTCGCTGGTGAGCTCCTGGCGGTTCGTTAAGAATCCCGCCCGCCCCACCCGCTCCAGGGCCCGCCTCAACTCGGGCTGAAAAATCACCGGAATAGCCACCAAAAGCGCGGAAAGCGAGTTCCTGATAAGCCAACTGAAGGCTGCCAACTTCAGGACGCTGGTGATGAGGATGGTCAGCAAGACCACGATGATCACCCCTCGCACCAACTGGACAGCCTGAGTGCCTTGCATCAAGCGTAGCAGTCCGTAGAAGATCAGAGCTACCAGCAGGATATCAATTACATCCCGCCAATCCAGGCGGGTAAATACCCAAAGAATGTCGGACAAGTCTGTGCTCCGCAATACAAGGGACAAGGGACAAGGGACAAGGGACTAGGGACAAGCCTGATCCCTAGTCCCTGCCCCCTTGTCCCTGATCTTAGTCATAACCCAGCAACAGTGCCAGGATCGCTTTCTGGGCGTGCAGGCGGTTTTCGGCCTGGTCGAAGAGGACCGAGTTGGGGCCATCAGCCACCTGGTCGGTGATCTCCTGGCCACGGTGGGCGGGCAGGCAGTGCATCACCATGACCTCAGGCCTGGCCTGAGCGACCAGGGCGGCGTTGACCTGATAAGGAGGAAAGACCTTGAGGCGTTTCTCGGTCTCCTCTTCCTGCCCCATGCTGGTCCAGACGTCGGTGTAGATCACCTCAGCTCCGCGAACGGCAGCGGCAGGATCGCGTACCAGCTCGATTTCGCTTCCGCTCCGGGCAGCAAATTCCTGGCCCAACTTCACCACGTCATCGTCCAGTTCATACCCTGCTGGTGACGCCAGGGCAATGTTCATGCCCACCTTGGTGGCGGCGAACAGCAGAGAGGTGGCCACGTTGTTGCCGTCGCCCACGTAGGCCAGCTTTACCCCTTTAAGTTTCCCCCGTTTCTCCCAGATGGTGAAGATATCTGCCAGGGCCTGGCAGGGGTGGCTGTAGTCGGACAGGCCGTTGATGACCGGCACGCGCGAATAAGCGGCCAGCTCCTGGATGTCGTTGTGAGCGAACACCCGCGCCATGATACCGTCTACGTAGCGGGACAGCACCCGGGCCACGTCCGGCACGCTCTCCCGCGCCCCCAGCTTGATCTCGTCTGGCGAGAGGTAGAGGGCCTGGCCTCCCAGGTGAATCATCCCCATCTCAAAGGACACCCGCGTCCGCAGGCTGGGCTTCTGGAAGATCATGCCCAGGGTCTTCCCCTTCAGGATGGGCTTATTACCGCCTTTTCGCCACTCCTCTTTTAATTCTCTGGCCAGGTTCAAAATTTGCCAGACCTCGTCTGCCGATAAGTCAGCGATGGTAATTAAGTGTTTCATTCTTGCCTCCTCAAAGCTTCCGATAACAGTATAATGCCTAAAGGGAGGAATGTCAAGCATAAAGAGGCCCTTAGGGTTTTGGAAACCCTAAGGGTCTGAGTCCGCAAAAAACAGCAAACCCACATTATTCAAGTACCTGGGCCGAATGTGCCCGAACGGGAGTGATGAGCGCATAGCGGTAATCGTGCTCCAGCCAGGCCAGTTCAAAGTCTCCGCGTGGCACAGCGATAGGCGCTTCGGAGCAATAGGGGTCGTTGACATACAACTGGCTTTCATCGTAACCCACGACCAACAGAGCGTGGTTGGTGCTGTACGTCCAGTAAGGCAGTTCACCAGTGCGCACAAACACAATCACCGGATGGCCTTGTTGCAGCATAGCCTCCAGGCCCACCATGTCGGTTTTGCTATAAACGACGTTCAAATTCAAACTTGCCAGCAGGCGGATGTTCCCAGCGGGAGCGCCGTGGGGTTTGATTCTCAACAGGCTCAGTAGTTCGGCGTAATCCATCGCGCGATTCAGGTACGCCAGCATCATCGCGGCGCAGGCGGCCAGGCAATCGCCGTCACTTCGTTGCAGCAGATGCGGCACTGCTAGCAAGATTCTCAGCACGGGCATTTATCTCCGCGATCAATTGAGGGGTAACGTGCATCTGGCCGGTTTCCACATCCACGTCAATCGCACCCACCTCTCCCACGTCACCTCGAGAAGTGAGCGAAAGAATAACCGGCACGCGCCAGCAGATCCGCTCGCCTACAACGAGCATTGAGTCGCCAGCATGCAGCATGTAACTGACGTCGCTCAACACGAAGTCGTTGACCTTTTGCCTGGCGGCATAAGCAGAGACGTTTATGTCCGCCGCCACTTTGATATCTACTTCCAGCCGTCCCGTTTTAGGCAAGGATTCTACTAGCGACACCATATCATAGCCAGCGCGGCCTTCCCGTACAGCCTGTAGCGTGGCGGCCGCATTGCGGGCGATTTCAGCCCGCCGCCACTCTACCAGACGGTGCTGAATCAGGCCTACTAACGTCTCCTGATCTTCCGGTGGCAGTTTTTCCACAACGTCCAGTGCCTGCTGAAATAGCGATGTCTTTATCTGCTCCATAATCACCCCCTGCACAAGTCTTGTCCAAAGTAGCCGTAGGGTTTGTCACGCAGTCGCTGATGACAACCTTGTCTACCAGACGTTGAACTCAGTCTACCACAAAAAAGAACAAGCGTCAAGTAGCAATCAGGGGTCCCCTGGCCTAACGGATTGCCAGCGCTGCCAGCAGCATCCCGGCCATCAGGAAGGGGCCTGTACGTCGCAGGTACCAAAGCTCCACCCTGCCTTGGCCAAGAAAAGGCTGCAACAGCATCTGGGGCAATAGCAGGAGGCCAACCACGCCGGCCATGACCGGCTGCCTCAGGAAGACAAGAAGAGCGATGACTGCAGCTTGTGACAGTTTCAGCGGGATTAGCGAGCGTTTTCCACCGTTCTTGGCCAACTTCAGGCAGCTATGGTAGGCCACTGTGTAGAGGATTGCCAACACAAACGACCACAAGGTAAGAGGCCCGAAGGCTGTGTGTCCTACCAGCCAGGCCAGGCCCATTTCCAGGATGACCCGCAAGGACAGGGGAGGCGTGCTGTGTCGGCAGGCACGAAGAAGGGCCAGTAGCATGGTGGCTAAGGCCGCTGCGGTCAGGATGATGACGCGCCGCCCCAGGATAACGGCCAGGATCAACGTCAACGGCAAGGCAATCGCAAGACCAGGCAGAGCCGGGCTCTGCCGTGGCCAAAACTCCGCTCGCCACCAGGCCAGCTTCCGCCCCAGCCAACTGAAGACGCGCTGGCTGGGTGAGCCAGGTACGGTGTAGGGCAAGGCAGTCAAACTGGCCTGCTGAGACTGCGAGGGATGATCAGATGAGACCAACCAATCCCCCTCAGCGATCAGGTGCCACAGAGTACCCCAGAGAGCGTCGGCCAGGAACAGGGTGAGTAGCAAAACCAACAGATGCTGGCCACTGAGGGTCAGCCGGCCGGAGGCCACAGCGCCGCACAGCGCCGCCCAGGCTGGCCCTAGCCAGGTAAGTGGCCGAGTACCTCGCACCTCTAACTTGATTAGTGGTCCAAATGCCCAACGCACAGTTCTTCCCCCTTCTGGAGCGAAGTTGGGTATATTATACCACAATTTGAAAAGGGAGGGCAAAGAGCCCTCCCTTTTCAAAAGCAATGTCGTGGTGTGACCTCAACGCTAGCCTTCAGAACCGCCTTCCTGTTTGGCCTCAGGCTCAAATTCCTCGACTGCCATCTCCTCTGGCTCGGCCAGCACGGGTGGGGCAGGTGGAACAGGGGGAACGGGGGTTGGCAGAGGATAGGTCTGCGTGCCGAAGCGGGTCAGGACGACAGCGCCCAGGCCCACGCAGCCTGCGACGATGACCACCAGAACCCCCAAACACGGGATTGCACCAAGCAAAGAGATAAGCAAGATGCCCACTACCACGGCTATCATAGGAGTGATACCCTTGACCTTGAAGGCTTCCAGGAGCCTCTGGCCCACCAGCAACCCAACGGCAATCCAGCCGAAGAGACCTGCCACCAGGGTTGCCACGAACAGAAGGAGGGCCACAGGCGACAGGCAGATGGTGATGGCCAGCAAGACCATCAAGGCCGCAGCCACCACAGCGGTCAACAGACCGACCCCTCCACTCGGCAGGGGAGCGGCGAGGATGGCCTGACCCACCGCCTCCGTCTGCTTGGGCCAGAAGAGGACGACCAACAAGCCCAGGGCAGCCAGGGCCAGGGCCATAAAGATGGCCCTGAAGACATCGAAGATGAAGCGGGACCAGAGGTCAATTCCCCTGTTAAAGCTGATCCTTGTGGGGAAGGTCCAAAAACGGGGGAAGCCTCTGAACTCCAGGCTCTCTACCTGACTGCCCCTGACGACAGCCCCTTCTTCTCGGTGGACATTGCCACCGATGGTAACCAAATCCCCATTCACGACAGCGGTCGCTCTGACCTCCACGTTGCCGCCGAAGGTGACTACGTCGCCCTCTACCTCCCCAGCAACTCTGGCGTTACCTCCCATGACCACCACATTACCGTTAACCCGGCTGTCCTCCTCCAGGATTGCATTACCGCCGAAGATCACCAGGTCGCCATCTAGCCTCTCCCCTGACGCCAGGGTGAAACTGCCACCGAAAACAACCCTTCCGCCGCCTCCATCTGCGAATACAGGTGTGGCTGTGGCGGCCAACAACAGCGCCAACAGACAAGCAAGCAAAACCTTTTTCATCGTGAATACCTCCTTTGTTTTTGATTGATTTTGTCCCAGCCAGGTTTAAACCCCGGTCGGAATGAGACGAACAATGTTCTCCGCTTCATGCCACCTACTGTACATTATTGATCACTGGCCGATATCCTCCTCGGCGCCCGGCCACCAGGCGAATCCAGAGGGCGGTCAAGGTGAGGACAAGGACGGAGTAGCCTAACAAGGCCGGCTGGTCGAAGGAGGATAGAAGGGCCGCGGTTACCAGCCAGCAGGCTCTACCCAGGGACTCGACGAGGGCGAGAAATTGGGCCACCAATTTCGCACTGTGGCCCAAGAGCGAGGGCTGGCTGATCACCTGCCAAAGCAGGGCCAGCAACCCGATGATCTCAGGCAGAACAAAGGCCCCCAATCCCAGGCAGGCTACCACCAACATTGCCCCTGCGAGTAGCTTGTGTCTGCGGGCCTGCCGTCGAGCCACGCGCTGCATCACCCTGTCTACGAAGCCTGGGAGCGGCCCAACTAGCGGCGCATCGGTTAAAAGGCGCGAGATGTGCTGCATAGCTTTCCATTCCTTCTGGCAAGTTGGACACCCTTCGAGATGCTTCTCCAGGCAATGAACCTCGCCCTGGGTTAAGCTTTGATCCAATGCTAACGACATTAACTGACCTATATCCTGACAACTCACCATCTTTCACCCCTCTGCCACAGCCCTCTGAGCTACTGTCACCGGCTCTCTGGGCTGGTGAGACAGAGCTCCTTGGGCCAGCATCCGCCTCGCCCGGTGCAGTGTGGACTTCACTGCGCTCTCGGTGGTCTTCATCGCCTCAGCAATCTCCTGATAGGAAAGGTCATACCAATAGCGCAGGATCACTGTCGCCCGGTAGTGATGAGGCAGTTGGTCCAGCAACTGACGCACTTCGTCGTGCTCCTCGCCTCGGATGACGGCTTCCTCAGGCCGGCTGCTGGCCAGCCAGCGCCAGGGGGGCAATTCGTCCAGTGACAGCCACCCCCATCGGCGCTGGCGCAAACGGTCTATACAATGATGAGAAGCGATGGCCAGAAGCCAGGAGGAGAACTTTCTCTCCGTATCGTAGGTGCTCAGACGAGTGTAGGCCCTGAGGAAGGTTTCCTGCGCCGCATCCTCGGCTTCGACGGCGTCACCCAACATTCGATAGGCCAGGTTGTAGACAGGAGTCTGGTAAGCTTCCACCAGGCAAGCAAAGGCCTCCTGATCGCCTGCTACAGCTCTTTGAATCCAGGCTGTCTCTTCTTCCATCGGCTTCCCCTTAATTATATACGAATTATACCGCAAAAAGTTGCACCTTAAAAATTTCGCCAGAGGCCAAATTGGGGCTCAAAACGCTTGACTTTTCAACGCGAACGGAGTATCCTAATATCTACACGTAGGGGTAAGGCTTGCCCTTACCCAGGGCAACCGCAAGGGATTGCCCCTACTGGAGGGCAACCGCAAGGGATTGCCCCTGCTGTGAGGAGGTCAAGTTGCCGGAAAACATGTACATCGCTATCGAAGGGGCCATCGGGGTGGGCAAGACCACCCTGGCCCGCCTGATACGAGACGAGTTCGACGCCGAGTTGCTGCTGGAGGTGTTCGAGGAGAACCCCTTCCTCAGCGATTTCTACACCGATCGGGAGAGGTACGCCTTCCAGACCCAGATCTTCTTCTTGCTGAGCCGCTACCGGCAGCAACAGCAAGTTGTCCCAGCGACGCTGCAGCGTAGCTCTCTCATCAGTGACTATACCTTCGCCAAGGACCGACTCTTCGCCCACCTTAACTTGAAGGGCGACGAACTGGAGATGTACGAGCGGGTTCACGCTATCCTGGCGGAGAAGATCACCCTCCCCGACCTGATCGTCCACCTCAAGGCCGACACCGACACCCTAATGAAGCGTATCGCCTTCCGTGACCGCACTTACGAGCGGGAGATGGACAGGGACTATCTGGAAGCGGTGCGCATGGCCTACGATCGTTTCTTCGCCGATTACGAGCGAGTCCCCGTCCTGCCCATAGACACTAACAGTTTAGACATCGTTCACAATCCCCAGGATTTGGCTAAGGTAGTGAGCCGCATCAAGTCGGCTTTGGAAAAGGGTACTTATCAACGGCCTCTCCCACGCATCGGACCAGCCCTGGACGAGGCCGATCGAGCGGTGTTCGTAGAAGGCCGGCGACGGCTGGGCGACTTTCAGCGCTGGCACCTGGCGCTGGACAGGGAGAAGGACCCTTCGGCCGAGCTCAGGGCAGGCCTGCTGACTGATCTCTATTTCAACTTCATCTGCTTGACCGAAGAGGTGGGTGACCTGGGAGCGGAACTCAGAAAGGTTTGGAGCGCTCAGGAAGAACTCTACAGAAGGGCAGGCAATCGCCAAGAGGCTCTGGACAGGGCCACCCAACAGCATCTGCCCGAATTGCGTCAGGAGTTGGCCGATTGCCTGGCCTTCCTGCTGAGGCTGGCTAACTATACGGGGATTGACCTGGAAGAAGCCTTTCTTGATAAAATGAAAGAGAAAAAGAGGAGGATGCGGGTATGAAAAGATTTATAGCCATTGCTGGCAACATGGGAGTAGGCAAATCCACCCTCACGGCTCTCCTCAGCGAGAAGTTGGCCTGGGAGCCCTTCTACGAGGCGGTGGACGATAATCCCTATCTGGCCGACTTTTACAAGGACATGCAAAAGTGGGCCTTCCACTCCCAGGTCTTCTTCCTCTCGCGGCGCCTGCGCCACCACCACCAGCTCCTCAACCGCCCCGACTCGGTGATCCAGGACCGCACGGTGTACGAGGACGCCGAGATCTTCGCCGAGAACCTCTACCGCCAGGGACACATGGGGGAGCGAGATTATCGCAGCTACCGCGAGCTGTACGAGGTCTTGACCATGTTCCTGCCACCCCCGGACCTGGTTGTTTACCTGCAGGCTTCGGTGCCAACGCTGGAACACCGCATCGCCATACGAGGACGCGATTTCGAGCAAGATGTCCCCACCGACTACCTGGAACAACTCAACAGATTATACGAGGAGTGGGCCCATAGTTTTACTCTCTGCCCCATGCTCACCGTACCCTCTGACAGCCTGGACTTCGTCAAAAACAACTCCCACCTGGAGTTGATTGCGGCCAAAATCATGGAGAAGCTGCACGGGAAGGAAACCGTCGTGTTCGATTGAACATGTTGTCATTGCGAGGAGCGGAGCGACGAAGCAATCTCCAGCCTGCGATGGAGGGGATTGCTTCGCTCCCTACGGTCGCTCGCAATGACACGTTGATAGGTGCCATTGCGAGAAGCACTCAAGCAGCAACACCTAAGAGATAGATAAGCAATCCAGAAGGAGGCAAAGAAGTGGGCATTAAATGGGACGCCAATAAGAACGTAGCAGGAAGCCTGTTCGAGGCCATTGGCCGCACGCCGCTGGTGAGGCTCAACAACGTGACCAAAGGGGTGAAGCCCCAGATTTTGGGCAAGATCGAGTACTTCACCCCCACCGGCAGCTTGAAGGACCGCATCTATTATCGTATGATCACCGAGGCCATCCAGCGCGGCGACCTGACGCCGGGGATGACGGTCATCGAAAGCTCCACCGGCAATGCCGGCATCGCCTGTGCCTTCGTGGGGGGGATGCTGGGCTATCCGGTAATCATCGTCATGCCCGCCGGGATGAGTGAGGAGCGCAAGATGATCATGCGCGCCTACGGAGCCCAGATCATCGAGACGCCAGGAGGGGAGAGCGACGTGGACCTCTGCCTGGAGAAGGTCAGGGAGATGAAGGCCGCTGAGGCGGGGAAATACTGGGAAGCGGGACAATTCACGAACCCAGACAATGTGATGGCCCACTACACCACCACCGGCCCCGAGATCTGGGAGCAGACGGGAGGGGAGGTAGACATTTTCCTCGCCACCCAGGGCACCGGTGGGACGCTGACCGGCATTGGCCGCTACCTGAGAAAGATGAAGCCTGAGGTCAAGCTCTTCGCCGTGGAGCCGACCGAGGCCCCCATGCTCGCCAGGCGGGAGTGGGGCTCCCACAGGATCGAGGGCATCGGCGACGGGTTCGTGCCCCGTAATCTGGACCTCTCCATCCTCGACGGCGTCGTTCTCACCACCTCGGATGAGGCCATCGAGATGGGCCAAAGGCTGGCCCTCGAGGAAGGCATCTTTTGCGGCATCTCCTCCGGCAGCAACGTAGTCGCAGCCCTCAAAGTAGCGCGGCGCTATCCTGAGGCGGGGGTCATGGTCACCATGATCAACGACACCGGCCAGCGCTACTTCTCCACCGAGCTCTGTGGGGTGAAGAAAGAGATCGAGATCCCAGAGCGAGAGCATCCCATGGATGATTATACCAGGGAACAGTTGGACAAATACCAGGCGGGTTGGGTCATCATCGAGTGAAACGTAAAACGTGAAACGTCAATCACGCATCACGTTTCACGCATCACGTTTCACGCATCACGTTTCACGCAGAAGGGAGGCCGTGGTGAGAAGAAACAAAGCGATCAGTAAACTAGCATGGGCAGCGATATTCCTGATTTTGCTATCAACCAGCGTTGAGGCTGCACCGCTTGAGGCCGGGGATGCAGGCGGGAGCACGAGATGCAGCCCCCCCCTCTCCCCCCCTAGCAGGGGGGGTTGGGGGGGGGCGTCTGCAGCAATGTGGGGGACGTGGATAAATACCATCACGAAAATAACCACGCCCACAGCTACGGCCACCACAACTCCGACAAGCACCCCCACGACAACACCGACTAGCACCTCTACGCCGACCTCAACGGCAACGCTTACACCTAGCACGACACCGACCAGCACCCCTACGCAAACGCCCACCTTCACCGCCACCACGACACCAACGAGCGCCCCCACAGAAACACCGACCTACACCACCACGCCGACGTCAACTTCGACATCCACAGCTACCACGACGCCAACGAGCACACCTACAGTCACTAATACGCCGACAAGTACGCCCACAACAACACCGACTTACACCTCCACGCCGACCTCAACGGCCACGCCTACGGCCACTCCCACATCCACTCCAACGAATACACCCACTCCAACCAGTACCCCAACGCCAACCCCCTGCGATGAGCTGATTTGCAACGGCGGCTTTGAAACAACAGAATGTTGGATCCCACGGAGCTCCCCGCGCCCAGCAGCCTACTCCAACGCTGTGGTTCGGACGGGTTCCTGGGCCATGCGTCTGGGAATCACGGACCAGAGCGATGCTCAAAGCTACTCCTCGGTCTATCAGCAGGTGACCATCCCCGCCCACGCCGCGAGCGCCACGCTGTCGTTCTGGTACTACCCCATCTGCCAGGATGCCTTCCCGTACGATTGGCAAGAGGTGATTATCTTCAGCCAGTCCTGGGGCTTTATAACCCGTGCGATGGGTAAAATCTGCTCCAACAGCCAAACCTGGACGCACCACACCTTCAACCTGGCGGCCTACAAGGGGCAGGCCATCATCCTGTACTTCAACGTCTACAACGATGGGTTAGGCAATCGCAAGACAGCCATGTACCTGGATGATGTGTCGGTACAGGTATGCTGCCCGACAATCACTCCAACTCCTACGTCCACACCTACTGCCACCACGACACCGACGAGTACGCCTACGCCGACTGGAACAATACTCTTTACCCCAACTGTGACGCCTACGCCAACTAAAACCCCGCTTTACCGCTTATACTTGCCACTGATCATGAAATCCTATCCTACCCCACCGGAAGCGCGGGCCCTCTGGGTGACCCGCTGGGATTACTCAAATCCAGAGGACATCCAAAATATCGTAAATCGAGCCGCCTACGCCAATTTCAACATCATCTTCTTCCAGGTGCGCGGCACTGCCGATGCCTATTACGCTTCTCACTACGAGCCCTGGGCAGCGAGGCTAACGGGCACCCTGGGGCAAGATCCCGGCTGGGACCCTTTGGCCACCGCAGTGGAGCTGGCCCACGCCGCTGGCCTGGAGTTGCACGCCTGGGTCAACGTCTATCCCGTATGGTTGACCTCGCCAGAGGGACAGGCGCCGCCGGCCAATGTTACGCCGCAGCACCTGTTCTGGAAGCTCTCCCACACCTACGGCTGGGCCGACTGGCGACAGTGGGATGAGGAAGGTCCTATGCTGTTGAGCGACCGCCGGTTCCCGTACCTGTATGCCAGTCCTGCGGTCACGCTGACGGTTGATCACATCACCTCTGTCTGCCAGGACATCGTGACGAACTACGAGGTGGACGGCCTGCACCTGGATCACATCCGTTACGCCGGGCCGGGGTTTTCCCGTGATCCCATCAGCGAGGCCCGTTTCGCCGAGGCCCGGATTCTGGATCCGAATCTTGCCTGGGAAGATTGGCAACGGGCGCAGGTGACGGGCCTGGTAGACCAAATCTATGGGCTTGCTGATAGGGACGTGATGCTGACGGCAGCGGTATGGCCCATTTATCGGGATTACTGGGACTGGATCACCAACGACGGTTATGACGGCTACTATCAGGATTCCCAGGGGTGGATGAGGGGAGAGCTGATTGATGGCATCGTTCCCATGCTCTATGCCAACCTGATCTCCCTGGCCGGTGAAGAGCCAGATGATTATCCCCTCCGCTTTGAGACCCTTATCCGTGACTTCGTGGCTGCGGACAACGGCCGCTTCGTGCTGGCCGGGATTTACGCCGGGACCTCACCTTCTCTGGCCCACTACGACGACTTCTCTGACATTGCCAGAAGCATCAACCTGGCCAGAGAGGCCGGTGCAAACGGCCAGGCCATCTTCTCCTACCGCCTGATCAACGAGCGCGATTACTGGGACGACTTCCGAAGCGGACCCTACGCCTGGCCCAGCGATGTCCCACCCATGCCCTGGAGATGATGCCAAACCCTCCTGTCATTGCGAGTTTTCCATGGCGCATCGCGCCATCCGTAGGGGGCAGAAGCCTGGGTATGGTTCGTAGTAACGACTTCAGTCGTCGCTGAGCGGCAAGGGCGACTAAAGTCGCCACTACGAACCAGCACAAAAACCGTGCCTCGCAATGACACGGGTTGTATGCTCGTACGCAAGAGAGCCGCTGATCACGATCAGCGGCTCTCTTGCCTCCCCCTCAGAGGGGGAGGGCTGGGGTGGGGGTGGCGGCGGCTATCTCCCCAGAATCTCCCCGGCCACGAGACAACGATGACCAGTGAAGCCCTGGCAGACCTGGGGCACATCCACGGGCAGCGTCAGACCGAGTTGGGCCAAAGCCCTGACCAGGTGACAAAGGGGCAGGCCCATAACGCTGGCGTAACATCCCTCTATCCGCTCCACGGGACTGAAGTTCTGGTGCTGGATGGCGTAGCCCCCAGCCTTGTCCAGGGGATCGCCACTGGCTACGTAGCGAGCTACTTGCTCGTCGGTGTAGGCCCTCATCCAGACCGCGCTCTCGGCCAGCTCCGTGATGCCCCCCCTCTTTCCCCCCCAGTGGGGGGGATGAAAGGGGGGGCCAGTGGGGGGGATGAAAGGGGGGCCCAGTGGGGGGGGATGAAAGGGGGGCCCAGTGGAGGGGAGAGAGAGGGGGGGCGGACGATAGACTGTCACTCCGCTGAAGACGGTGTGCTTTCGCCCCCGCAAGCGCCGCAGCATGGCTATAGCCTCGGCTTCGTCTGCTGGCTTACCCAGCACATCACCATCCACGACGACGGTGGTATCGGCAGCCACGATCAGTCCCTCAGGATAGGAGAGAGCCACCGCCCTGGCCTTGGCCAGGCTCAGGCGGCGGACCATCTCCTGAGGGCTCTCTCCCTCTCCGATTTCCTCGTCCACATCGGCCGTCGCAGTCACGAAAGGCACGTTCAAGAGGGAGAAGAGCTGCTGCCGTCGCGGCGAGGCCGAAGCCAAAACTAATCGCTCTGAGACCAACCTGCTTCCTGAATCGGCGTCAGAGACGCCTCCTACTGTTCCCCTCATGGAGTCACCATCGGCAACTGGGCAAAGTCATCGGGCGATAGGGCATCGAATTCGCTGGCGTCCACCATGCGGGGCGTGAAGCCGCTCAGGGCCTCCTCCTGGCTGACGGGAAAATCGGCGGGATAGGCCACGTCTACGATGCGAGGATGGGTGTTGCTGTTGGGCGGAGCGCCGCCCAGGCGCCACTGCTTGGCCGTGGTCTCCACGTCGCGGATGCGCCACACCCCGCTGCTGGGATAGCCCTCCTGGCTCATCACCACGCCCAGATAGCGCCACGACGCTGGATCGAGGGCCTCCACGCTCAGGCCCAGGCTGTCGGCGAAGACCTTCTTGGCCACGCGGATGGTGATCTTGTTCTGGCCGGGGTCGCTGACGATGTTCAGGGTGCTGATGTCGCCAATCTGCACCGGTTTGGGGGAATCGGCGGTGGGAGGCCCGTAGAGGCCGGGCGTCCAGCCCTCGGCCCAGATGGCGAATTCCCAGCCGCTGCCCACCGGCAGGGCGGCGTTGCGACCGGGCAACAGCTTGCGCTCGCCGCCCTCCGCGGCGTCAATGTACACGTCCAGGGCGTGGATGCCCATGCCGTTGGGCGCGCCCCAGTCGTTGTTGAGCTTGCCAGCAAAGGTGAAGCGGAAGATCAGATTGTTGTCGTCCTCGGCCACGGCGAACTCGGTCAGGTCGTAGGCGCGGGCGCTGAACACGGTGTCCAGGGGATAGGTGTAGTGGCCAGGCCCGTGATCGTCCTTTTCGGGGTCAACGACGGTGAGAATGGGCGTGGTCAGGCCCAGGTCGGGCACCACGAGTTGAGCGGGGCCAGCGCCCGGCACCGCCTGGATGTCACGCTCCTCACCCTCACTGACCACCGCCCGCAGTCTGAACACATCGCCAGCGTCGGGCTTGCCAAAGTCGGCGTAGGGGAGGGCCACTTCCAGCGTGCTGCCGAAGAGGCCGACTGGCAGGTCAGCAACGGCTTCGCTGTAGTTACCATCTTCCACGACGTAGAAGGTGGCGGTGGCAGCATCGCCTTTGACCGTCACTTCCAGCAGCGTGTTGGCCCCGAAGCCCAGCAGGGTTTCCTCGGCGCCGATGCGGCTGAAGGGATTCTCGCTGCCACCGCCGGGCCGGGTCAGGTAGAAGCCGATGCGGGTCTCGTCGCTCACCCCTGTACTGAGCGAAGCGAACGTATCGGCCCAGGGCTGGCGAGCGTCCCCCCGCAGGTACAGGTTTTCGGTGTCGAAGCCGTACCAAAGTTGGGCGATGATGCCATCCTCTTCGGTGTAATAGCCCCCACCTTGCCACTCCTCTTCCCCAACCAGGCCATCAATAGTCGGCGTGATCACCGCCGAGGCGCCGGCCACCGGAGCCACGGGAGTTTGAGGGATCACCGGCACTTTGAGGAAGGCGGGCACCGGCTCGCCCATCAGCTCGTACACCCGTTGCAGGGTCAGCCGGAATTGTAGGTCGAAGCTGGCGTCGTCGCCGCTGTTCTGATCGGCGCCGTACCACCAGAACCAATCGCTGCCCTCAGCGGTGTAGATGGCGTCCATCACCGCGGCCAGGGTGTCCTCGTCCAGCCCTTTCTTGCGTCTCTCCACGAACTCCCGCACCCGGCCCAGGTAGTCCCAGGCGCGGTTTTCTTCGTCCTCGCCGATCC
>VGOG01000043.1 GCA_016875995.1 Chloroflexota bacterium | reverse complement strand
GATAGGGTCAAACGCCTTTTGGCACTGCGGGAGAAGCTGCTGGAGTTCAGCAGCCTGGGCAAAGCCAGCCGAGTCGAGCGCGAGGTCGCCGAGGCCTTGGAAGAGGGCATGACGCGGGAAGAGTTCCTGGAGAAGGTGATCGAATGTGAGAGCGACGCCGAACTGGAGGCGCTGATAGCTGTCGGACGCCGCATGCTGGATTATCAGTTCTTCCGCAGCCTGACCAGCAGGATCGAGGCCCACGAAGGGGAAGGAAACGCCGCGGAGGCCCAGCGGCTCAAGGGCCTGCGGTCCCGCATCCTGGAGATCAGGGACAGGCTGGCTGCCGAGGCCCGAGCCATGCTGCAAGAAAAAGCGGTTTTGTTGGGGGAGATTTTCGAGAGCGAGGACCCGGAAGAAGCGCTGCGAGAGCACGTGGAGGAAATTGACGATGCCTTCTTTGCTGTCCTGTCGGCTAACATCGAGCAAACCGAAGCCAAGGGAGACAAGGAAGCAGCCAGGAAGCTCAAACGCCTGGAGAACTTGGCCCTCGAGTTACTGCAGGAGAGAGCGCCCCGGCCAATCAGGTTCATCAACCAACTGATGGGGGCTCAATATCCCAGAGAGACGAAGAGGCTGCTGGAGGAGAACGTCGAGCAAGTAAATGATGAGTTGTTGAAGGTGCTGGATCTGGTCATCGCGAATCTAAATCGTGGGGGGGATAAAAAAGCAGCCCGACACCTGAGGGAGATCAGGGATCAAGCAAGGGCCATGCTGAAGTAGCAGTCGTCATGAGGGAATCCTGTCCAGGCGGAAGCCGTGGCCACGCACCGTGACGATGTACTGGTGATCGGGATCAACCTCACTCACCCTCTCGCGCAGGCGGCGGACCAAAGCATCAATGGCCTGGTCAGAGACCCCTCCCTCCGACGCTTCGGGCCAAACCGCCGCCACGATCTCGTCCCGGCTGCACACCTGCCCTGCCCTATCGTATAAGAGTTCCAACAGCCGATACTGAGCCAAAGAGAGGGGGAGACCAAGCTCTCGCCCTCCAACGAGCACCACGAGCCTCTCTTTATCCAGGTAAAGACCAGGGCGCTTCCCCCATTCGAAAACCAGCGGGGCCGTAGCTTCAGCGCCGACGAAGCTCAGCCTGACGCACAGAGCGATCTGTATCTCGTCACCATCCTGCAAGACGTAGGGCTCTGTCACCTCACGACCGTTGACGTAGGTTCCGTTCCTGCTCCCCAGGTCCTCCAGGACGTACTGGCCGTCCAGGCGTCGAATCTGGGCGTGACGGCGGGAAACCTGACGCTCTATGAGCACGACGTCGCAATCCTCGCTGCGCCCGATAGTAACCCTATCTTTCTCGACGGGCCAACTCCGACCAGCCTCTTGACCCTCTTGCATGATCAGCGTGGGCATCTCTATCTCGAACATCGTGTAGCGCCTCCTGATACTTGAAAGAAGGAGTGCGGACGCAAGTCCGCCCCAAGCAGGCTTGCGCCTGCACTCCCCTTCATAAGGCAAAGCGGTTTGACAAGAAAATGATTATGGATTAAGCTATATGAAGATTCTATTACGAGGGCAGAAGTTTTGATCCAACCGTTAGCACTCGGTACCGTCCTGTGGTCAAGATATAAAATCGTGGAGATGGTGGGCCAGGGTGGCATGGGCGCCGTCTACCGAGCCGAGGACCTGCGCCTGGAGGGCAGGCAGTGCGCCGTGAAAGAGGTGCAGCACGAGGCCGAGGCCGACTTCGCAGCCCAGGCTCGGGAGCAATTCCACCGCGAGGCGAGCGTGTTGGCCAGACTCGATCACCCCAATCTGCCCAAGGTGTCCGACTATTTCTCGGAGGGAAATCGAGACTATCTGGTCATGGACTTCGTGGCCGGGCGCAACCTGAAGGAAGTCATGGACGACGCACGTCGCCAGGGCCGATTCCTCGATGAGAAACAGGTGCGAGCCTGGGCCGAGCAGCTCTGCGATGCCCTGGAATACCTCCACAGCCAGACCCCCCCAATCCTCCATCGCGACGTCAAGCCTACCAACATCAGGCTCACCCCCGGTGGTACTCTCAAACTGGTGGACTTCGGCCTGGTCAAGCTCCTGGTCCCCGACGACTCCAGAACGATCACCATCCTCCAGGGCCGCGGGACGATCCAATATACTCCGCTGGAGCAGTATGGAGGAGACACGGGGCACACCGACATCCGATCCGACATCTACTCCCTGGGGGCCACTCTCTACCATCTCCTCACCAACCAGCCTCCAGCCGACGTCAAGCAGCGCTTCCTGCAGCCCGAGTCGCTGCCCTCCCCTCGCAGCCTCAACCCTCGGCTGTCCCCTCGTATCGAGAGGGCCATCTTGCGGGCCCTGGAGATGCACCCCGACAAGCGCCCGGCCAGCGTAGCCGAATTCAGAGCCGAGCTACACTCCTTCTCCATCCCTGAGCCCCTGACCGCTCTGCTCCCAGCCGGGGGAGAGTGGGGAGATGCAGCTCGAGAGAACAGGACTCTAATAGCCCTTGCCCTGGCCCTGCTCATCCTCGCCTTTCTGATTACCCTTAACAGCGGACTATAGGATTTAACGGCCTCGCTCCCCTGCTCCTCTGCCCCCCTGCTCCCCTGTCCCCCTGCTCCCTTGCAGCCTATCCCACACCTGCTGGCCCAGCACATAGCCCAGGGGCAGCAAACTGAAGAGCAGGCACATTAAGAGGGCTCCCCAGTCTGATGATAACTTTCGAAACAGCCCCGCCCCCGGCAGGTTCAGTCCGTAGAGGCTATAGCCTGTCAGCCCCCCCACCACACTCAGCAAGAAGAATCTCAACTGCCGTGATAGCGAATGGCCATCGTTGCGCTGCACCAGGTAGTTTGCTCCTCCAATGGCCACGCTGCCCAGCAGGGCCAGCAGAAAGTCACCCATGTCCACTCGACGCCTGGGCGGCTCGACACTCCCCTCTTCTGAAGGAACCTCGGTCGGCATAGCCGTCGGAGTTGGCTCAGGGGTGGAGGTGGGCGTAGGCGCAGGGGTGGAGGTGGGAGTGGGGGTGGGCGTTGGTTCAGGGGTGGGGTTAGGCGTTGGTGTGGAGGTCGGTACAGGTGTATCGGTAGGAGTGGGCACCTCAGTAGCAATAGTAGCTGGCTCATCACCCTTGATGATCACTGTCAATGTGTGGGACGTTTGGGCCGGGTCGCTGGTCACCGTGATGCGCAACTCCCCAGTCCTCTCCACGGTAATAGTCGTCTCCGCTACCCCGTCTACCGTGGTCACGTAATGGCGAGGCGATTCCACTGATTCCGCTGGATAGAGGAGGCGGAATACCACCGGAGTGCCATCGGGCACCGGATAGCCGTTCCTGTCCCGGATGACGCTGGTTCGTACCCGCAAGGTGTCTCCCACGTCGAGGTCAATAGGTGTAGGTGTTCCTTCTTGCTTGACGAGCGTGGCCGGGGCTATAACTTCGATGACTTGATTGGGGTCAGGCTCCGTTCGGGAGATCAGGTTGTAC
Organism: Chloroflexota bacterium; assembly: GCA_016875995.1. GTDB lineage: Bacteria > Chloroflexota > Anaerolineae > VGOG01 > VGOG01 > VGOG01. Next base: position 18,190 of record VGOG01000043.1, on the reverse strand, counting down.
TTTATCCCTTCCACGCTGACCGAGGAAGCCCCCGAGGGCATGAACTCCTGGAAGAGGACCCGCACCGAGGCTTCGATAAAAGGCTCGACCTTGCTGTAAATGCCGTAGTAGGCCGTCAACTTGCTGATCTCGGTGCTGTCCAGGTAATAGGGCGCATTGTAAGCCAGGACGACCACCTTCTTGCCAGGCAAGACGTCGGGGCGCAGCTTCAACAGAGACTTAACCGCGTCGGACTGAGGGTAATCCTCGAGGTTGAGGTCCAGCATGGCAAAGATGAGCCAGTCGGCCTCACGCATCAGGCCCTCAATGTCCACCTCGGGAACCGCTCCCTCGGCCAGGAATTGTTTCAATTGACTGAAAGTCAAACTGTTGATGCGTGCCGGGTCCACCTGCCCAATGGCCTCAGGCCCGTAGCGCTGGAGGATAGTCTCTCGCAGAGCATCAGGTTCGATTAAAGAGAACGGCTCACAAGTCGGACAATCGCTTGCCTGCCGGTCGGCGGTAAAGATGAGAATGTCCTCACCAATACGGGGCGAACTGGGCAGCCTATCGGCCAACTCCTCCGGCCCAGGGTAGATGAGAGTAATAGCTTCCTGAGCGACCTGGAAGACTACTTCCCTTCCCCGTCCCACCACCTCCGCCAGGTTATCCACACCAACTTGAACCGCTTCCAGGGTGAAACCTGTCCTGAGCGTAGACGAAGGATCGGGGTACAGCCGGTGCTTGAGGCTCAGAACGCGCCGCAGGGCCCCATCAACCCGGGCCTGGAAATTGGGATCGCTGCGGTATTTGTCGCGGAAGAATTGAATGGTGCCCTTGATATTTTCTAACTGCTCCGGCCAACTATCAGTTAAAGCAAACTCGGAGAGCATCAACAAATCGTTGCCGGCCAGGAATGCCTCTTGAGCGATGCGCTTATGGGGGAAGGTCTGCAATTGGGGATCGTAGTACTTGCGCACCGCCGGGACCCCCAAAGCGTTGCTGACCATCAGCCCTCCCCCACTACGCCAGGGCTCAAATTCGGGCAGAGCCATGAGGGCCTGGAGGGCCTGGGGATCGAAACTGATGGGCCGGGTGAGCTGGCGGATGTTGCCCTGAAAGCCTCTATAGCGAATATGAGAGGTCATCAGGGCATCGGCCACAGCGTGTGGATCATCCTCTTTCAGTTGGGTGACGGCAAAAAAGGGAGCCAGCTCGATCTTACGCAGCTCTTGGAGAGACTTCTGCACCGTGGCCACTTCCTCGTCGGCGCGACGATCACTGGCCCCATGGCCGGGGAAGTGCTTGGCCACCACTGCTACCCTGCCTTCGCTCCCTCGGTGGACTCCGCGGATGTAGGCCTGGCCGAACCTGCCCACCCAATAGGGGTCGCCACCGAAGATACGAGTGCCCAGATCCCCCTTGAGGCCCGGCCGCGGGTTGTCCAGCACGTCCAGCGAAGGACCCAGGAGCATGTTGAGGCCCATAGCCTTTAATTCCTGCCCCACGATCTCGCCGATTTTCTCGGCGTTCTTCACGTTCCAGGTAGCGCCAAGGGCCATGTTGTTGGGCAACTCTGTCACACCAGCGGTGATCTGGGTATAGGGGAAGCCATCCCCATCCTGGGTGATGGCAATGAACAGGGGGACAGAGGTGGTGGTACCAGTCAACGGTTGACTAAAGGCGAGGGCCTGGAGGCCGTTGGTCAAATCGGCTACCTGGCGTGGAGTATCCTCGGCATTGGTGAAATTGCCATTGCCGGTCAGGAGCACCACCCCGCCCACCCGGTATTCACTGATGAGCTGGGCGATATCCGACTCAGGGCTGAGATCGCGGCCAACAAAAGTGACCAGAAACAACTGGCCTACCTTTTCCTCCACCGACATGCCATCTATCAGCCCCTGGATGAAGTCGCTCTCGTCTTGCGCTTCCACAGGGATTGATAGGAACAGGGGGAGCAAGATAGTTCCCAATATCAATAACGACAGGCTGCAAAACAAACTCCGTCTCATTACCATCCTCCACGCTGATAAATGCCCTGGGCGGCCACTATAAGTATACCTCTTTATGGCCAAACCGTCAAGAGAGTACTACTGGCAAATCTTTCCCCTGTGTGGTATAATTACGAACATATCACCTATCGAAAGGAAAACGCACCTATGCCTGTTACCAAAATCGTCGTCATCGGCGCGGGCAGCGCCAGCTTCGGCCTGAACACGCTGGCCACGATCATGCGCAGCCAGGCCCTGTGCGGCAGCACCCTGAGCCTGGTGGACATAGATCGCCGGGGCCTGGAGACTATGTCCACTCTGGGAGCACGGATGAACCGCGAATGGGACGCCCGGATAACCATCGAGTCCTCCACTGAGCGCACCGACCTGCTGCCGGAGGCCGATTTTGTCATCCTGTCCATCGAGCCCGGCCCCCGCGAACAGTTGTGGCGGCAAGACTGGGAGATCCCCCTGCGGCATGGCCTGCGGCAGCCTTACGCTGAGAACGGCGGCCCCGGCGGGTTCGCCCACACGGCACGCAACATCCCCATCCTGCTGGGGGTGGCCCAGGATATGGAGCGCCTCTGCCCCGCTGCCTGGCTGATCAACTTCACCAACCCGGTGCCCCGCCTGTGCCTGGCCGCCACGCGCTACACCCGGACTAAGACCGTGGGGCTGTGCCACCAAATCAACGCCGCTCACCTCATCGCCTTTGCCGTGCTGGCCAAACGGTGGGGCATCCAGGTGCCTCCCGACCTGGATACTCACCCTGACCCGGCGCACCTCCAGGATAGAGCGCCGTGGGTCGCCCTGGCCTACGAGAAAGTGGACGTCAAGGCGGTGGGGCTCAATCACTTTATCTGGATGGTAGACGTTCGCGACAGGGCTACCGGCGAAGACCTCTATCCGCTGTTCCGCCAGCATTATCGCACCTACCACCCCGACTTTGAGCCCCTGACCCGCAAGATGTTCGAGGTTTTTGGGCTCTGCCCCGGCCCTGGTGACTGTCACCTGTGCGAATACCTGCCCTGGGGCCATGACCCCCACACTAAACCGTGGGAAACCTACAACCTGCGGTTGTACGATTGGGCGGCCGCCGAGAAGGATCGCCAGGATCGTGCGCGATTGGCCGCGGCCATGGCGGCTGGGGAGCAGCCCATTGACGGGTTGCGCCAGGTGCATAGCGAGGGGGCTGTGGAGTTGATCGAAGCCATCGCCGGCAACACCAACGCCTACATCCCCACCGTCAACATCCCCAACCAGGGCTACATCCCCAACCTGCCCGACAGGACTATCGTCGAAGTGCCGGCCGTGGCAGACGGCGCGGGCATCCACGGCCTGGGGCTGGACCCGCTACCAGAAGCCATCGCCGAGCTATGTCGCCGCGAAGCGGCCCTGGCCGGGCTGGTGGTGGATGCCGCGGTGACCGGCAGCCGCGAGCTGGCCCTGCAAGCCCTGCTGCTCGATCCCATGATCAGCGACTTTGGCCAGGCGGAGGGCATCCTGAACGATTACCTGGAAGCGTATGCCGAATGGCTGCCGCAGTTTCAGGGGAGCAAAGGAGCAGGGGAGCAAGGGAGCAGGGGGTATTAGTACGAGTAAATCTGATGTCCTGGAGTTGCACTCCAGGACCGGGCTGTTTCCAGCATGGCCACGATGTTCTCTGGGGGAACATCGGCCTGGATGTTGTGGACCTGGTTGAAGACGTAGCCACCCCCAGGGGCGAAGATATCCAGCAGCCTCCTCACCTCGGCTGCCACCTCCGCCGGGGTGCCGTAGGGGAGGGTGTGCTGCGTGTCGCATCCCCCACCCCAGAAGGTGAGGTCCGCCCCAAACTCCCGCTTCAAGCGGACGGGATCCATCCCCGCCGCCGAGATCTGCACCGGATTGAGGACCTGAACCCCGGCCTCGATCAGGTCGGGGATCAGGGGGTAGATGCCGCCGCAGGAGTGGAGGAAGACGTAGACCTGCGGGTAGTGCTGGCGGACGTAGCCGTAGATGCGGGCATGGCAGGGCTTGATCCAGCGGCGGTACGTCTGAGGAGAAATCTGAAGCCCGTGTTGGGTGCCCAGGTCATCGCCCATGACGATGATCTGGATGTAGGGGCCAACGGCATCCAGGTAACGGGCCAGGTTGGCCAGGTGAACCTCGGTCAGCTTTTCTAAGAAAGCCTCCAGGAAGGGGCCTCCTCGGGCCAGGTCAACCATAAACTGTTCCCAGCCGCGCAAGTCCTGCCCTGCCTCCAGGACGCTCCCCCCAAAGTGCCCCACGATGGCGTACTCGGTGTTCTGGTAGAGGTAGCGAGCTTGGTCGCGGAGGAGGGTCAGTTCGTCGTCGCTATAGCCAGGTGCGGGGAAGTGTTCCACGTCAGCCGGAGTGGCGGCCTCGGCCAGGGGATGGTAGATGCGGTAGAAGTACAGGCCACTGGGGGGACGGTGGCGCACCCGCCGTCCACCTTCGAGCTGGTAAACCGACCCATCGGGCGCTGTTTCGGTGGTGAAACCGGCCACGATGCGGGCCGGGCAGCCGTCGGGGAGGGTATAGGGTTGCCAGCCGCGGAGTTGATCCAGGTCCAGCGGCACCACGTCTACGCCGAAGAGGTTCCGGACAGGAGACTCCACCACCGCCAGTTGCTGGCCGGTATCGTAGACGTAGATGTCGCCCTGGGTGATGCCCAGATATTCCTTGAGCCGCCGGTAGGCCAGCGCGGTGATCCCGGTAGAGCGCATGGCGCCCAGGTCAAGGGGCACACGGTCGGGCACTTCATGACGAAGAGCTGCCATCACCCGCTCCCGTGAGCTCATCCATCCCTCCCTGGCGTGGCGATGGTCACGTAAATGGGATTCGTCAGCGCTCGCCTCACCGTCGCCGCCGCATCGCGTTCTACCCTCCCCCCGCTCGGCTCGACCAGTTCGAGTCGGTAGAAGGTATCGTCCTGCGGCCTGGCCTGCCAGCGATGGGTGAAATCGTCGCCCTCGACAGCCACACTCTTCACCCCCTCGCCGGATACGATCCTCAGCACCAGTCCCCTGCCACCGACCACCTGGGCGCGTAGCATCACGGGGCGCCCGTTGGCAATGACCACCTCATCCCCCATCGTGCCCTCGTACACCCCATCGGCAGCCAGGTACAGCTCCGGCCCCTGTGGCTCGGCGGAGATGAAGACGTGCCCGGCCCGGATGCCAGCCAGGATGCCCGCCGTCGAAAGCTCCTCGGCGTAGACCCAGGTCGTTGGCATGCCCAGGTCATAGAAGCTTAGCTGTCCGGTGAAGGGCGCTACATGTTTGTCACTTCCCCCCACGGCCACCACTCGCCGCCCCTGCCGGAGCAGGCTGTCCCAGAAATCCACCGATTGCCAGTTGTTCGCTGCCCACAGGCCCTGCCACACTTCCACACAATCGAAGGGTAGATCAGGGCTATACTCCCAGGCTGGGCCGTTGTCCTTGGGATGATTGACGGAGAACAGCCCGCCACTGGCGTGCACGGCGTCAATGATGCGGGCCATGGTGGCGTCGTCACGGCAGCGGAACTCCTGCCAGCCGCGCGCACCCCAGGCGTTGGCGTGGCCGTAGTAAGTGGTGATCTCCTGGCCGGGGATGAGCAGCAAATCGTCGCCGCCGGCCGCTGCCAGGTGAGCCCAATGGCTGACGGTATTGTGGTCGGTCACCGCTACAAAGTCGAGCCGCTGCGCTCGGGCTGCCGCCGCCAGGTCAGCGACAGAGCCGGTGCCATCCGAGTGATAAGTGTGGCTCTGAAGATCCCCCCGATACCACCTGGGTCCACAACACACCGCCCCTCCTCTCCCTTGCTCCCCTGCTCCCTTGCTCCCTTGCTCCTCTGCTCCCCTGCCCCCCTGCTCCTCTGACAGGGTAATCCCGACGTGATAGTGGCAGCCCTGCGGCAGAATGTGGTAGAGGCCCAGGATGATGTGCCAGGTGCCCGGGTAGATCGGGCCGGGCAGGTAGCCAGGGGTGGCGTCCGCCAGCCCGATGGTGAACTGGGATCGGTCGCTCCCGCTCCAACCACGGAAGCCGTGGCCTTGCAACACCGCAGCGCCGCGCGGATCGAACACCCCGATGTCCACCACGTTGCCGCTGCCTCCCGGCAGCGCGGCGCTGACCCGATGGGTGTAGGTGTAGCGAACGGTCAGCCGACCAACGCCGGGCGGCACCTCAAAGGGGAGGAGAAGGTAATCGTTTGTTGCTTTGTCTGCTGGGGTAACGAAGCCTGTCAGCGTACGGGATAGTTCCACCATCGAAGAGCCTCTTACAAGAGAGGTGAGACGTAGTAGCGACTTCAGTCGCTGCCAGGTACGGCTAAAGCCGTCACTACCGGTCACTATTCTGAAAATAGCCCGAACAAGTTCGGGAGTCCGGAGTCCTTAACTTGTTGAGGGGAATTTTCATGCTTCATGGTGCCCCGCAGGGGCATGGTGACTACTCAAAACGCACCGTCTGAACCTGGCGCGGCCGCAAGGGGAGCCTGACGGCGTTGTCCGTGTCCGGACTCAATTGCTGGCCAGGGCACTCGTTCAGGTCGGCCAGGAAGGCCCTGCTGAAAGGCAGGCTTCGCCCTGAGGCTCTGCCCGAATGGTTAAGCCGCAGCCGAGCCTCAACCGGCGCCGGGGCAACGTTCCAGACGCGAATGATCAGCCCATCCCCCTCCCTTCGGCTACGCTCAGGGCAAGCCTCGGCCAGCTTGATGGCGCTGACGACCACGACGGCCGGGCTCACCTCTACGAAGCTCAGGGCGGCCGGCAGCGGCCCGTCGTGGGGGTCGGCCACCACGGCCCGCAGGGGAGCATTGAAGGCGCAGGCCTGGGAGAAGGTGGAGAGCCAGCCAGGCGTCTCGCGGTCGCCGCCGTGGGGCACCAGGGCGTAGTGGAAGGTGTGCACACCTGGACATTGCGCGCCCGGCAAGGGGAGGCCCGGGCCGGCGTGGCCGGGCCGCACCGGCATGTCGGCGCGGGAGAGCCAGCCGACGCAGCGCAGCAGGGTGAGCAGCAGCGTCGTGCCGTCGGGCTCGCGCCGCGCTTCCACCTCCGGCAGGCCACGATTGATGAGCGTCAGCCCGGCCTGGCCGTCGCTCACATCGCTGAAAGTGCGCTGCGGATGCGTAGGTGCTGGCTGCTCCGACCAACCAGTCGTATCCGTGGGCAAGTCCAGCGGACGCTCGACCACGTCGAAGGGCGTCTCGGTGCGGAAACCGCCGGTCTTGATGGGCGTGGGGAAGCAGACGCGCAGGCGGTGATCGCTGGCCGTGTTGTTGACCGTGGTCTCGAAGTCCACGCGGCGAACGCCGGCAGCCAGGCTGACGCGGGTGGTGATAGGAAGAGTGACTCGCCTCGACAACCGGGCGCGGCGGGAGGCGGTCAGCCGCGCCGGCAGGCGATAGCGCAGGGCGATCTCCAGCGTCTGGCGGGCCGGGCCCCTTTCCAACAGCCTCACTACCGGCGGACGGGATGGCTCGTCCACCACCTCGTCCTGTTCCACCGGGCAGTGATTGTATACATCTCCCCGATCTCCCTCGTCCACGAAGCGGTTGAGCCGGCGATAAACCAAGCCGCTGGTCTTGTCGCGCAGGGTGATGCTCCCGTCCAGCGGGTTCGCTTCGACATGGTAGAACTCGTTCTCGATGCTCAACGCCTCGACCCCCTCTCGCGCCGGGCGGCCAGGTGCGGCTTGCAGGAAGTAGGTACGGTAGCCGTGGCCTGGCACGTCACGGGCTACGAAGGCCAGGGCCACCTGGGGAGCCAGCCTCACATCCAGCCGTGGAAGCTTCCCGGCGGCGCGCAGTCGCCGCCGCACCTCGGCGAGAGCGGCATCCACCTGGGCCAGGCTGGGCTGACCGTGCGCGCTCAGGGTGCCCTTCACCACCGGGCCTGCTTTGCCCTCGTGATACGTCAGTCTCACGATCCCCTGCCCCCCCACGCGCCCCGGGTGCTCCTGCATCAGCCGCATCAACATATCCTCGTAATTGATGCCCAGGAGGGAGAAATCGAGCTTCTCCTCACCCAACTGCTGCCACAGTAAAGGCTGGCCCTCTTCGTCTACCAGCTCGTAGCCCGGCCAAGTGGGCGGTATCTGCACCTGCACCTGGACCAGGTCAGTGCGTGGCCCAGCGGTGGGGTTGAAGACGACGATAGGCACGTACGGGGCGGGCTGGACCAGGTCGCCAGCGGGGAGAGCTTCCTGCGAATCATCGAGCTTAAGGTTCCTGGTCGCGATGTGCCCCACCAGGCTAGCCAGGCTGCGCCGCGTGACCTCTTCGCCGATCTGCTCCACCTGGTCGAAGCGCGAGCGCATTTCCTGGTGGACTTGATCCACACTGCAGCCACAGATGGAGTCGTGGGGATGGTTCTGGAGTAACAGGCTCCAGGCATGGCGCACCAAGGCATGATTCGCTGCCTCGCCGACTCGCTGATTCGCTGCCTCGAACGGTTCCGCCCAACCCTCCAACAACGTTTCGCAGGCCCGGTTGCGCTGCTTGATCCATACACGGGCCGACAGCACGCCGGGGATGATGTTGGACCGCTGCGAGCAGCGAAACTCACCCTGAACCGTTTGTAGGCTGGGGTTCGCGGCGCGCACGGCGGCGACGTACTGGGGCAGGGTGCCGTGGACGAGCGTCACGTCTGGCAGACGCTCTTTCGCTGCGGCCATGAGGGCCGGCAGGTCAGGGGAGGGCTCCACGTGGTCCATGCCGTTCATCAGGAGGACAGCTTCGGTGGTGGCGTGAGGGACCAGGCTATCCACCGCCTGGCGCACGATTTGGGCGAAGCCGTGCGGGTGGTGGGGCGTCCAGGCCAGGTTGCCATAGCCGTCGCGAATGTACAGGTTCAGGACAGTCGTTCCGTCGGGCGACTGCCACAGGAACTCGGTTGGCAGGTCGGGCACGCCACGCCAGATAGCCGCGTCGTGGATGCCGAAGCCGGCCAGAATCTGGGGCAACTGGCTGATGTGTCCGAAGGAGTCCGGGATATAGCCGACCGACATCGGACCTGTCCTGAGCGGAGACGAAGGATCGCCGAAGCGACGACACACTTGCTGACCCAGCATCAGATTGCGGATCAGGGCCTCCGGGCTCACCAGGAACTCGTCGGGCAGCACGTACCAGGGGCCGATGAGCAGTCGTCCCTGCTGAACCTGCTCCCGCATGTCGGGCTCGCGTTCGGGCCGAATTTGCAGGTAGTCTTCGACCACGATGGATTGCCCATCCAGCATGAAGTGGCGGTAGCGGGGATCGCTGGCCAGGATATCCAGCAGCTTGTCCACCATGACAACCAGACGAATCCTGAACTCCTGGAAGGGCTGGTACCACTCGCGGTCCCAGTGGGTGTGGGAAACGACAAAAGCTTGATAAGGCATAAGACGTCCTTTCTCCCCGCCCCCCCCCAACCCTGGGGGGAAAGCAGGGAAGGGAGTTCAAATTCCCCCTCTCCCAGGTTTGTTGGGAGAGGGGGTTAGGGGGAGAGGGCTATTGCACCAACTCACCTACCAGCCGCACTCGTTCGATATCGCCGTCCGGGGGCAGCTCATCGGAAATCCCCAGCACCAGGCGGGGATAGAACAGTTCCAGCACCTGTTCAACACATTCCATCAGCGTTTCCGTGGAGAAAGAGGGGAGAAAATACAAGGCGGGGATCCCATCCAGCAGCACCCGCTCGCCCAGCGCCTGTTTGATCTCTTCCAGCGTGACGTCTCCCTGGGGAACAGGCGTGGCCGCTTCGATCCCATCCCAGGGGCCATCCCTCAAATGAGGCAGGAGCGGCTTCATCGTCCCGTCCACGTGGATGTGGACGAACTTGCCGGCGGCGTGCACCTGTTCAACTCGCTGGCGGTAATAGGGAGCCAGATACTCCCTCCAGATGGGGGGCGGGTCCATTGCGGCGTCAATGTTCTCACCGAGATTGAGAATCTGGACGGGAGATTGGCATAGGACTTCGTACATAGCGTTGTCGGCCTCTGACGCCACTTCGACGTAGTGTTGAATCACGGCCGGGTGGTCATGCATCACGTAGATAGTGTTCTCAAACCCCGTATGCTCGATAAACAGCCCTTGTATCGGTGAGCGGCGAAAGTAGAACTGAGGGCAGCCCCGCTCGCCCACCCGCCGTAGATCCTGCTCGTACGCTTTCTGATCCCAGTACCATTCCTCATCTTGAAGCATGAATTCCAGTACCCTGAAATCCTCTGGCTTCTTCAGCTTGTACTCGGTGTTGTAGGCGGACAGGCCCCATTCGTCGTAGTGCAAAACGTCGGTTAAGGTCCCCACCGGGGTCTCCCACCTGCGCCGCAGGCGGTTCTCGTTCTCCCACCGCTCGGTGACGCGCACGTTTTTGTATCGCCAGCGCAAGGGGTTGGTGAAGTACCGAACTGAAGCGTGGCCATAATCGTAGACATCGAGGAGACTGGCCCCCTTCAGGTGCTCTGGCAGAGTTCCCCGCTTTTTGTTCACCTCGTACCAGTACTCCAATCGGGGTTGCCAGAGCACCCCGCCTGGGTCGTCTCCTCGAAAAATAGCCAGGTTCATGTCACGAAAGCTCAGCTTGGTGCCTCTGTTGTTCATGCTTTTCCACCATGATCAGGGAATCAGGGATCAGGGAATCAGGGATGTGGGCCGCATCCCGGCCCCCTGATTTCCCGATTTCCCAATCCACGAATCCCGAACCTACGAATACAGCTTGAACGTTCTCACCTCGAATGGCTTGATGTCAAAGCGTAAACAGCCGGAGACGACGTCGGCCTGGCCAATCTCGTTTTCGTACGGATCGCACTCTACGGCGCGAGAAATGGGATGGAAAAACGTGACGGTCACGGTGCCGCGACGATTCTGGTCTTCGTAGAGCCTGAGAATCAGCCCATCTCCTTTTTCTGCCATTTTCAGCGCCGACAACATGACGTGATCACTGACGATGGACAGGAAAGAGCGGGCAGAGGGCTCGGTGAGGACACCTTCGCCCATCGTGGAGTTCCTCTGCTCCCTTGCTCTTCTGCTCCCTTGCTCCTTTGCTCCCTTGATGGGAAGAGCCACCAGCGGATCGTTGAGTTCCCACGCCCGGCGTGGTGTCTCGGCCTGTCGCCAGTCACCCCGATGGGGGTAGAGGCTGTAGGTAAACGAGTGGTGTCCTAAATCCGCCGTCGGATCCGGATACTGTGGCCCCCGGAGCAGGGTGAGCCGCATACGACGGCCAAAGATGTCGTACCCATACTTGCAATCGTTCAGCAGACTGACCCCATAGTCGCCCTCCGAAAGATCAGCCCACAGGTGGCCGCAAACCTCGAACTTGGCCGCGTCCCACGAGGTGTTGGCGTGCGTCGGCCTTTCGATGTAGCCATAGGACATATCATAGGCCGCTCTCATGGCGTTCACGTTGACCAGAAAGCCGGTTTTCAGTAGCCGATCCCGCTCCCCCCACTCGATCTCCGTCTCGAAATCTATCCGCGGCAGGCTGCGGTAAAGGATGATGTTCTGCACCATCCTCGAGTTCATGAAAGCACGTTCCTGCCGCAAGACCAGCCTCACCGCGCCACCTTCAACGATTTCAGAACGGACGATGGGTGGAATCTCAAACTCACGGTCTTTGTACATGGGCACGATGTCCCACGCGGCATAACGTCCCGGCACATCTTCGAACAACTGGAGCTTGTTGCCTTCCTCTATAACCTGGCGGTCGTTCTTTTTGTCGTAGATTTCAGCAATCGTTCCCTGTTCATCAAAGCGGACCTGAAAGAAGTCGTTCTCGATTGACTGCTCAGCTCGTGTCATTGCGAGGCGTCCTGAGCGAAGCGAAGGATCACGCGCCGAAGCCTTGTCCTGAGCACCGAAGGAAATCTCCTCCTTGCGTCTTGGGGATTGCTTCGCTTCGCTCGCAATGACGGCCTGATCGGGTTGGCCGGCCACGAGATGATAGATCATATACCCCATCGGCGGGACATCACGCGCTTCGATCAGCACCCTCACCCGTCCGTCGTCCTGACTGAGCACCTGGAACGGAACGCTGTTCCCGTTGGCATCCACGATCTTGAAAGGTAGCTGCTCAGCCCGTGTCATTGCGAGGAGCGTTTTTTGCGACGAAGCAATCTCCTCCTTGCGGCTTGGGGATTGCTTCGCTCCGCTCGCAATGACAGCCTGAGTAGTCACCTTGAAAGAAGAACCGGGCGCGGCCTTGAACTCCGCCTCAACTATATCTGTCCTTTCCCACGGCTGCATGTTGAACACGGCCACCGCCGCGGAGTCTGAGCTAATTTGACTCCCGATATAGCTCAGCGCTGAGGTCAGCGCCTGGTTGCCTTTTGCGAAAACAGTCTCATAATCTTGGAGAGCATCGTGAAAAGCCTGGGTGACGTGTGAGCCGGGCAGAATATCGTGGAACTGGTTCTTGAGGATCAGCTTCCAGCCCTCGCGCAAATCCTCCCCTGGATAACTGCCGCCCAGCAGACTGGCAATCGCCGACATCGCCTCCGCGTTTCTGTACAGGATTTCCGCTTGGCGATTATTCTTTTTCAGACGCGCCTGGGTGGTGTATGTTCCGCGGTGGGTTTCCAAATAGAGCTCATCTTTCCAGACAGGCAAGTCCTCTGCCTTAGCTTCTATCCGCTCGAAAGCTTCCTGGCCATGCGTGAAAAACGATTGGGGCATACCGGGCACGTTTCTATATCGCCGTCCGCTCAGAACGTCCTCGCGGTTGGGCCCGCCGCGGCCGTCGGCGTAACCGTAGTTGTAGATGGCCTCGCTGCAGGCTACTTTCTGCTTGTACTCGTTCCAGTTGGTCAGCATCACGTCCGCGTCTATTGCCGCCCCAAAGTGCGTGGCGGGCAGATGGGCCAGGATGCGTGAACCGTCCGGCCCTTCCCACCAGAAGGTGTTGTGGGGAAACTCGTTGGTATCGTTCCAGATCACCGGTTTGTTGGTGATCAGGAACCGAAAACCGGCCCGTTTGAGAATCTGGGGGATGAACCAGGCGATGCCAAATACATCTGGAAGCCAGCAAACAGACGACGTGGTGCCAAACTCTCGTAGCGCGAACTCCCGCCCGAATTGGAGTTGGCGCACAAACGATTCGCCCGAAACCAGGTTACAGTCGGGCTCGACGTACATCCCGCCGATGACTTCCCAGCGCCCCTCTCTTACGCGCTCTTTGATCCGATCATAGATTTCCGGATACAGGCTTTTCAGGTCTTCATAGAGCTTCATCTGGCTTTGGCAGAACAGATAATCCGGGAATTCACGCATCATGTTCAGCGTGGTAGCGTGCGTGCGGCCGATTTTTCTCAGAAACTCATTGTAATCCCACTGGTACACGAAATCCAGGTGGCTATGGCCTACCATGTTGAGACGGCCGTGGTGTTGGAATCGGCCAGAATGGTAAATGTGGTCACGCACGTAGGACCGAGCTTTCATCACACTCGCCTTGAACTTCTCGCCATCATCCTCAATAGCCCGTGTCATTGCGAGGAACGTTTTTTGCGAAGCAATCTCCTCCTTGCAGCTTGGGGATTGCTTCGCTTCGCTCGCAATGACGGCCTGAAGGGCCGAAGGGTCAATCAAGGAAATGGCTTTCTTGAGCTCGTCAAAAAGAAATGCGCGCACCTCGGTCCCCGCCTGGGGGGTCATCACCAGGTCATACGCACACTGGAGGTCGAAATAGGCGTCCTCGACGTCGCGGTCAAGCACCGCCAACTCCGCCACGCTGAACTGATGGACGATCGTGGGAATCTCCATCTCGTTCACAGACTGCTCGATCTCTATCTGCAGCGTTTCGCCGCCCTTCATCTGTTCGGACAGAAAAACCACCTCGTGTTTTGAGTCCAGCCCGGCCAGTAGTTTTCCATTCAGTGTTAGCAGCCCCTCGCCACCGGGCCGAAGATGCAATACGCCGTACTTCCCATCAAAACTCTGTGGGACCTTTGCTTCACAGCGGAAAAACGCGGTGCGGTTCTCGCCTCCCCACTCGTCCCCGATCTGGTAAGGTCTCCATTGCTGATCGAGCCATTCGTAATTTCCCGGTCGGTGATAGTTCGCTTCTCGTATCTCCCAGCCTTCGAGTTTCAGCGTCTCCGAGAACCGTGCCGCCTTTATCTTCTCAATCTGTACGCCCATCCACTGTTGCGGCGTATAAGCACTGCGCATCTTATCTTTGATTCTGACCTGGTCCATGTTGATTCTGTCTCCTGATAGGATTGGGGGGGCAGACTCGCGTGAGCAGATAGGGAATCAGGGATTAGGGACAAGGGATTAGGGACAAGGGATTAGGGACTAGGCACTTGTCCCTTGCCCCTAGTCCCTTGTCCCTTGTCCCTTGCACCTCTGCTCTCACCCCTGGGAATGAAGGCGGGGATTGCTCACCTCATCGAAGCCCAGATGGATCATGTACAGGGAGAGAAAGAGGAACATGAGGGCAAGGATCGGGGTTAACCACCACCACCAGAGGTTCTGCAAGATGGCCGAATAGCTGAGGGCCCAGTAGATCATCATGCCCAGGGTCATCTCTCGCTGGGGACCCAACCCCAGGAGGGACAGCCCCGACTCGGCCAGGATGGCCGCGATGAAGGCATTGACGAAATTAGCCCCCAGCCATTGCAACATGTGGGGCATCAACTCGCGGAAGATGATTTCCAGGCTGGACATTCCTGAGAGGCGAGCAATCTGGACGAAGGCCCGCTCCTTCAGACTCAGCACCTGGGCCCGCACCTGGCGGGCAGGCGAGGGCCAGGCAAAGACCCCGATGACCAGCGCCATGGTCTGCACCCCCACCCCCCTCACCAGGGAGGCGATCAAAATCAAGAATACCAGGGAGGGTACCGACAGGAAGACGTCAATCAGGATCCTCAGCACGGCGTCAACCACCCCGCCGAAGTAGCCACTGATGAAACCGATGAGGGCCCCTATCAGGGTACCAAGGAAGGCCGCGATCAGGCCGACTTGCAGGGAATTGGGCACGGCTTCGCTCATCTGGATGGCGACGCTTCGCCCTAGAGAGTCAGTGCCAAGCGGGGCCCCGCGTCCCGGGGGAAGGCGGGCGGGGAAGCTACCGGTACGACGCTGTGCGGGGTCCACAAACAGGCTCCCCGTCACAGCCACGGCCAGCAACGCCAAAAAGATGATCATTCCGATGAAGAATTTCCTGTTGCGCAGGAGCTCCCCCGCGTATCCCCGCTGTGCTTCCACTCGAACCTCAGCCATGGCCTATCTCCTCCCTGCCTGCTCGTAGCGTATCCGCGGATCAATCAGGGGGTAAACCATGTCAATGACGAAATTAGCCAGGGCTACCGAGAAGACGATGAGGAGGACACCGCCCTGGATCACCGGGAAATCAATACTCGTAATGGAATTGTAGATTAGCCAACCGAGGCCGGGGTAGGCAAAGATCACCTCGGTGATCAGCGCCCCCCCGACGATGCGGCCCAGAGAGATGGCCAATCCGGTCGACTGGGGCAGCAAGGCGTTTCGGAAGGCGTAAGCCCAGAGGATGCGCCGGTTGGAGAGTCCCTTAGCCTCAGCCTGTAAGATGTAGTCCTCGCCCTTCAAAGATGTGATCAGGCTGCGCATGGAGAGGAACCACCAACCCAGGGAAACAACGATCATGCTTAAGGCTGGTAGCGCAGCATGGCGGAGCACGTTCAGGGCAAAGTCGAGGGACAGTCCCGGCCTAAGCCCTACTGAGTACGCTCCGGAGAGAGGGAAGATCCGCCAGTAGAAGGCGAAGAGGAAGACAAAGATGATGGCCAGAATGTAATAGGGAATGGTGTACAACACCAGGGCTACCGAAACGAGGGCCTGAACGAACCGTGACTTTCCTCCCCTCCATCCCGCCACGGCGCCGATCAGCGAACCCAGCACCCAACTGATCAGCGTCGTCAGCGTCAGCAGGCCGATAGTCCAGGGGATGGCGGACCTCAGCATGTCAGACACGTGGGAGGGGAAGCTGCCGATGGAGTAGCCCAGATTTCCCCGTGCCAGCTCCCGCAGAAAACTAACGTACTGTTCCCACAGACCCTTGTCCAGGCCGAAGAGGCGGTTGTACTCCTCAATGAGCTCCGGGGCATTCAGGCGTCCTCCGGCGGCTGCCATGGTGCTGAAGACAGCGGTGAGGGGATGGCCGGGAACCAGGCGGGGCACGAAGAAAACGACGGTGACGGAGACGAAGATAGTGACCACGAAGATAACGAACCGTTCCGAGAGGTATCTCAAGTAAGCAATCATTCATCCCATTCCTTTTCGCTCAAAACATGCCTATGCACCTTCATACTGCACGGAGCAGTCTAGCGGTTGGTGTGAGCCGCGCCCACCCGCCCCCGCGAGCAAAACACACCTGACTGATCGCTGCCCCCGCCGGTAGCACAACTTTGTTGAAGCGCAAGGGTGAGCGTCGGCTCCAGCGCATGTTAGCCGTCGCCTCTCAACGGGTCGGACGATTGATGCGAATCAGTGGTCTTGCGACCTGGGCTTGCGTCTCGAGCGCCGTATGAATCCGCTGGGCCAAACCAACAAAATCCGGATCAACCGTGCACACGATGATCCCACAATGCTCACGCTGTTCACGATGCAAGCGAATGAAATGCCGGCGGTTGTTGGTCAAAAGTATCCGCCCTTCCGCATGGGCAAAGGCCAACAGCGCGTCATCAGATAGCGATTGATTGGCCTGACCCGTTTCTTGAATGGTCAGCACATCATGCCCCAGCCGGCGTAGCTCCTCCACAGCAGGCAACGGAAAGTTCTCGTTGGAATACAGCCGGGCCATTTACGCCTCCTCGTTCGCACGGATCTGTTGCTCGATCTCGTCACGATGCGTACGATAGTAGGCCCAAGCGTTGGCCAAATCCTCCGCGCGCAAGGTAGGGTACGCACGGAGCAAATCTGCTTCATTCAGCCCTAGCCGCCTGGATTGCACCAATACCCATACGGGAATACGCGTACGCACGATACATGGCTCGCCGCCACAGATGTTCGGATCGCTCTCCACACCTGGGAATGCGTCGCCCAGATCGCGCACGACCCATTGGAGTAGTTGGGCTTTTTCAGCACGTGTCATCGTCGTAAGCAATCTCTCGGCTTCTCGAATGGCTTGCATATCCATCACCTGCTTTCTATGGCTGACTGCACATCTTGTGCTGTGGGGAGGCGGCCTAACGACTCGGCGTCAGCGGTTGGCAAGCCGAGCGCAGCGAGGCGAAGCCAGTCCGCTGCACGCCGTGGTGATGTTCACGACCTGTCTATCCTATCCGGCGGCACATGATGCTAATTACCTCCCAACAGTTCAACAACGCCGGAGATTAGAGTAATAACTATTCCCAGATAGAACACTATTGTGCCGCCCCAGAAGACCTGTTTGTCAAGTTCAGCGTTCATGACTTGTTGGGCTTGAGAGTATCGCCAGCGCGGATCAATTTCCTGTTTTCCTGCGGAGTATGCAATCAACTCGAAATCGTTCTGTACTTGTTGGCCGAATTCAATAAATGCCACACTTCTGCCAATTCCGGTGATTGAGTTTCGCTTTGATAAACCGGGCCAGCGGGAGATAAGCACGCCGAAACCCGGATGCTTAGAAAGGAGAAGATACCTGGCGTTCTGTGCTAGAAGCTCAAGGGCTTGTAGGGCACTGGCTTGCTCGGACGCAACAAGCTTCAATAGCCAGTTTAATTTGCTGAGACGGTCAAAAAGCCAGCCAAGTATTGACAGTGCCACACCAAGAATGAGTAAACCAAAAGTAATCAACTTCATTCCTCAGCCTGCTGAATGAGCAGGATGCTTAAGCGCCCGTTATATGGAACTATCTCCACATAATCACCCCTATAGGGTCTTATGCGGAAACAACCGTGTGAGCAGGTCATGTGCTACTCACCTGGTTCACAGTCGGCGCACAGTGCTCCGGCTACGGCGGCATGGCCGCAAACTATTGTGGTGGGGAGCGGCCCCCGTTGAGGACCGCTCCCCACCTGGAGTAGCAGCACAGAGCACGTTGTGCGACTGTCTACTTCGCAGACTTGATTCCGCCGACCCACTTCCCTGTCGTGGGAGAGGGATACCCGTTGAGCACCAGGTTGAAGGTCGCCCACCAACTGACCGGCATGTTCCACGGGTTGTCGGCCGAAGGCCACCCTTCCCAGTAGGTAGTGTTGAAAGGCACCAGGGCAGGCGCTTGAACGCCTGGGATGACGGGCAGTTCATCGAGCCAGATGGCCATGGCCCGCCGGAACTGGTCCTTGATCTTCTCCACC
>VGOG01000042.1 GCA_016875995.1 Chloroflexota bacterium | reverse complement strand
TACCAGGCGTCAGATCAACCAGAGGAAAAGGTACCAGAGCCACGCGACCCGGCTGTTTCACGCTCACCTCTCCTTCAGAGCTTGGACGTCATATTCCGGCCATTCTTCATCTTCTAATCCCTGCAACACCCACCTCAGCGAAAGCTTAGACCACAACACATCTTCCTGGCGGGCCTTTTGCAACAAGTAGTCTACGAAATCCAGAATTTCCTGCTGGGTTGGCTCCGGAAGCAACTCCACTTTCTTTTGAATTAGATCTACAACAGCCATCTTTCCCTCCCTTATGCGTAGTGCGTTCTTGATTTCGCCATATCGCCGTGCGGTATCAGTATCACATCCCAACACCACACTGCTTGCCGCAAACTCGTCAATGCGTGTGAGATTCTCCTGCACCCGCGCCGATTTTCGCGCCCCGTAACACAGTTCTCCAACCACTACGCTGGAAATGAACGTTTCCTCAGCCTTTGAGAGATTCTCTTTGACAGTCGTATCATCTGCGAACAAGGCGATAATGATGTTGGTATCCAGCAGGTATTTACCACTCATTGGTGTCGATCCGTTCGCAACCTTCTTCAATAGCAAGGCGCATAAGTTGCAGGTCGTCCAGCGGTATCACACCAGCAAAGCGCAAAAGTTGCTGACCAGGGACGCCGCGCGGAATAGAGACGGCAAGCGCGCGCGTGAACTCGAGCACCCGCCACTGCAATTCATGTGGCAAGGCTTTCAATTGTTCAACTACCTTATCCATAACAAATGTGTTCATTTTGCCCTCCTACTCGCGATCTTACCAATCACTCTCGGGAAAGTCACTGTCCCACTCCCCCTGTAAGCTATCTCTCCCATCTAAAAGTATACCATCACTTACTCCATTTGGGCGTGAAATTGGCGTAAAGCTGGTGTGAATTTGGCGTGAAAGCTGCTTGTGTTTTCACCTCGCTTGCTCCCTTGCCTTCTCGCTCTTCCGCTAGACCTCGTAGGGTGAGAAAGTAATCAGGAAATCCCGCTCATCGAAGCAGACTTTGAAATAGCCGAAAATCCCTGCCCGCCCAAGCAGGTTGAATCTGATTCCGAGCTTGTCAGAGAAGCCTAACGGAACGCCTAGGCGATGCCTCCCAACCTGGATTTCAAGGTTATGCAGATACACTGGTATGAATCCCCCATCCCCTACTTGAACGTACACTTTGGAGCCAGTACGATAGTCTAATCCAAGACGGTCGGCTACCCGGGTCGTGAATACACTGTAAGTAGCGCCGCTATCCACATATGCTTCTACCGGATACCATTCCTCTCCATACCGGATGGCCAAAGTGATAATGGGAACTTGCACATCTTTCAGCCGTTTGTAGCGATATGTTACAATAGGCATACAAGCTCCTCTTCCGTAGGGATAGCCAACACGAGAGGGACGATATCCGGATGCGCCTTTCTGGCCAACCGATCTGCTTCCTTCTCCGTATCAGCCACCACAGCGATTTTGCCTTCCACCACAGCAATGGCCTTGCCGGCGTATTCTCGCACCAACTCTTCAAAATGAGCTGCATACCAACTATCCATTGCCTCTAGATCAAGCTCTCGTTGTCTGATCATCCGCATCGTTTCCCCTCCTTTTTAACCCGATCCTCCGCCCATAACATGCCAAACGGCTTACAAAGGGTTATAGAATTCCTCAAATGTACATCTCGGCCACCTGCGCCTCAGCCCAGAGCTGACGATAAATATCCCGCACACTGGCATCCAGGCACTCTGCCAACTCCGCCGGCAATCCACGTGCCCGGATCAGGTCCTGCACGTCGGCCAGATCGCGCCGGCGATGGGGAGCGCTCTGACCCGATGCCAGCTTCAATTCCACCAGCTTCTCCAGGGCAATCACCCGAACGCCTTCCACCTCCACCGTCACACCAGGCTGGGCCGGATCAGGGAAGGCCACCGGTTTGGGCAGTCCATCACCGGGATACTCCCCTGCGGTGACGATTTCGATGCGCACCCCGGTCTCGCTGTCTCGAAACGTCTTCTGTGCCCCTTCGAATAGCTTGCCCTGAGCCCGGCGAAGGGCGGGGCGATAGCCACGGCTCACCAACCGCTCTTGAAAGCGCGCCAGGCCGGCTGGTGACAAAAGCAAGTCAATATCCTGGGTCAGCCGCGGATACCCGTGCTCACCCAGTGCCAGCCCTCCCAACAGGGCGTAGTCAATGCCCTCGGCCGTCAGTCGCTCCACCAGCCGATGCAACGTCTGGCGCAGCGTGCCGCCGCCGGCGAAGAAGGCACTGGCCTCGCGCAACAACAAATCACCACCCTGACGCAGCCGGCGCTCGTAAACCAGATCTGCCTTAATATCCAACAAGACCATACCCGTTCCCTCGCATCGCTCAAACTTCTCCAGCGAGCGATAAGGCATGCGCTCGGCGATCACGCTGGAAAGCCGCTCAAACTCCTCCCGCTTTTCATCTTCTGTCATGCTCAGGTTGTATCATAAGTATACCATGATTCGACCTGTTCGGGCATGAATTTGGCGTAAAGCGGGCGTGAATTTTACGTGAAACGAGGCGGCGAAGGTCTCGGCCTGAAGACTTCACCAAAAAATCGCCCCCGTTCTCCACCGATCTGCAGAGAGGGGCATCTGCTCCCCAGCTCCTCTCACACCACCCCTAGCTCCCTCAGCACGTCCAGCACGCGGGGCAGGGGCTCGTCCCAAAACCAGGTCAGCTTCACCCAGAAGCCCGATACCACCTCAGAGCGATATACTCCCTCCTCATCCACGGGCACGATCTGATACCATCCCTCCTTCCCCAGCCTGTAGAACTCCGCTCTCCTCCGCTGGGGATCAATCAGCCAATATTCCCTCACCCGCAAAGACACGCATGATAAAAGCCAGGAAGTCGCTCAGGTCTTGATGCCGATTCGATGCCGGTGCGAGCATGATCACCTCCCCATCCACCTACTCCGCCCAGGTGTCCTCGTCGCACCATGGGAGGAACTCCTCGTAGGTCATCCTCTCCTTCGGCAGCGCAAGCCGAATGGCCTCTCTTACCTCTGTTCTCACCATGCTACTCCCCATCTTACCCCCTGTACCCCCTCATTCCTCTGCCCTCCATCCCTCGAAGTACTCCACCAGGAACGCCCCAAACACCCCCACCATCAACCCCAGCACCCCGGCGATGGCGATGTTCAGCTTCTTCTTCGGAGCCACGGGCTCTTTGGGCTCCACGGCACGCACAGCGAAGCGCACTTCAGTGTCCGTTGCCTGAGAAGCGACACCGACTTCGGCCTCCTTGCGAGCCAGGGTATTATAGGTCTCCCAGGCCAGGTCACGAGCCTGAGTCAGCTCTCGCATTCTGGCCTGCTCTCGCTCCAGTTGTTCCTGAAGTTGCAAGATTTCCTGCTGGAGAGCTCTCTCGTCTATGCGTGCCTGTACCCCCGCTAGCCTGGCCTCCAGGACAGAGAGCAAGACATCGAGTTCCTGGACCTGCTCCTCGACACTGCTCTCCAGAATGCTCTGCTCATCGAAAGAAAGCTGAAGTTGAACTGGTAATCCAGGCGATAGCAACGTAAAGCTGCTCGCCTGGAGAAGCAAGATGGAGAGACTATTCCCCGTTCTTGCGGAGGAAGCCCCCTGGCGCAACTGATCCCGCAGGGCTGTGGCGTCGGCGATGAGCCGGTCGAGCATCTGCGTGGTAGAATAGTAGTCAGCCAAGGTATTCTGCTTGGCTCCTATCTCTCGGCTGAGGGCCTCGATCTGGTTGTCTCCCATGAACCTGGCCAGGGCCTCCTCGGTCTCTTTATAGCTACTCCTGGCCTCGGCGACCTGGGGCTGGATGTCTTCTGGCGATTGGATCCTGCCACCGTATAGCTCATTGACGTACCTTTCATAGGCCTCGCCCCAGGCATTGGCGATGGCGGCGATTTTGCTGGGATCCTTTCCCTCGACTTTGATGCCAATGAGATCGCCATTGCTCGTCGTCTCTACTATATCCAGTAGCGCTTCCACTTCTCGCTCCTCAGGCTGCAGGGTGGATCCTAACTTGTCAATCACCTCCGCAGCCACCGAACTGCTCCTCACCAGGGCCTCCAGGGCCTTGCGCCGCGAGGCGATATCCTCTTCCGTCAAGGTGCGATACTTGGGCTCGAAAGCGATCTCCGACCTGGATTTGACGATGACCACCCCCGCCTTGGCCTGGTAGACGGGTGGCAAGACCAGGAAACTGACGATGGCTGCGGTGATCACTGCCACCAGGGTGATGCCTGCAATCCATTTCCAGCGCCTGACGATGACGTTGATGTATTCTCGCAGATCAATTTCCTCTTCCATAAATGCTCTCCTTTCACGGGTATTATAGTATGATTAGGATTCCTGGTCAAGAAACGAAAGTTCTCTTTGCCTTCTCCCCTGCTGCTGAGGGGCGTCCTCGCCCCGATTTCGTGGGCCAAAGACCTTTGGACGAGATGGAGACGCCCCTTGGTAGCAGTTTTATCGCGCCGGGCGTAGAGCCGAAATCCCCGTCCTGACCAGCCCCAACAGAAAACCCAGGCCCCACCCGAAGTGCATGACACCAAAGGCCACGGGCAAAAGAGGGAAGTACCTCCAGCCTTCGCGGCGGGCGATTAACAGGGAGGAAAGCAAAGAGGCAAGCAGGTAACCTGAGATCACTAACAGGAATAAGTTGAGGAAACCGCGGTGGACGAGGCCCAGCAGGCCAGTGACCAAAAGGCCGAAGACGAAAAGGGGGGCCACCAAATGGCGAGGTCGAACGGATCGGGGATGCATGTGGAGCACCTCTGGCTTCCAGAAGCCGTATTGAAAGTATTGCTGCCACAGCTCCCCCAAGGTCGAACGCCCGTAATAAGACGACCTGATGGCTGGTGAAAGGAATATCTTTCCCCCGGCCGCCCTGATACGATAGTTTAGCTCATAATCCTGGTTGCGCATCAATCTCTCGTTAAATAAACCGACCCTGTCAAATACGTGCCGTGGGAAAGCGCCCAGGTAAACGGTATCTGCGTATTGCTCTTCCGAGGCGTAGTGAAACTTGGAGCCACCAGAGCCGAAGAAGGAATTGATGGCTAAAGCGATAACCTGTTCTACGTAGCTCCGCCCTACCGCCCGTATCAGACCGCCAACGTTGTCGGCCCCTGTCTCCCGCAGACACCTGACACACAGGCTAACGTAGTCGGGCTCGAGCAGGCAATGCCCATCCACGCGAACGATTACATCGCCTCTGGCCTCCCTGATCCCCAGGTTGAGACCTGCCGGGGCGCTGAGCAGTGGGTTGTCCAACAATCTGACCATGGGATACTTCGAACTGAACTCCGTAACGATCTCACGAGAGCGGTCTTCCGACCCACCATCCACTACCAGAATTTCCATGCTATCGTGGGGATAGTCCTGGTCAACCACCGCTTGCAGACACCGAGCAATGAATTCCTCTTCGTTGCGCACGGGAATGACGACGCTTACGAAAGGTCTATCATTCATCATCTTTGTGCCTGGAGATGAATAATGAGCTCCTGTAGGGCTGCAGCCTCGTGGCCTGGGGCGAGGCTGCTGGCTGTCTCCGCTTCGGCGATGGCCTCTTCGACGCGCCCCATCTGCTGGTACAGAAGCGCCAGGCTTCTGTGGGCGGTGAAGTCATCGGGGGCCATTTCTACGGCTCTCTGGTAAGCTTCCACCGCCTGAACGAGGTCTCCGCCTGCGCTACAGGCATCTCCCAACAGGAGGTAGGTCTGAATAGACCAGGGGTTTAAGCTCAACGACCTCTGGTACTTATCAATCGCCTGGTCGTATTCTCCCTGGGCAAAGTGAACCAGGCCCCACTCGTTGAGTATCCCTGGATCGTGGGGCCGCAAGGCCTCGGCCTGGCGATAATACTCTATGGCCTGGTCAAGCTTCTGGGCCCGTTCTTGTGGGTCGGTAAGCATCTCCCCCCAGGCTCGATACAACAGCCCCAGCTTGCTGACGTGATCTGGATTGAGGGGGCTGATTTCCTTTCCTCGCTCTAGCGCCCTTCGAGCCTCTTCGAGCCAGGCCGATCTTTCGCTTACGTCCGAAACAGCCCTGGCCTTCTCCACACAGGCTCCTGCCAAAAAGAGATAATAGAAATCTTGGTCAGGAGCGAGTTTCAGGGCGCGTTGGAACAGGGCGATGCTTTCATCCCACCGCTCACTGTTAGCGTAGGCCAGGCCCTGTTTGTAATAGATGTCTGCTTTAATAGGGTTTAAGTTGGCTACGATGATCAAAGCCCCGGCACCTGCGATCAAAAAGGGATAAGGCCACCACCGGAGTCGTGGCTGAAGGTGAACGGGAGTGGGCATTGCCTTGAGCAGGACGAGGGCGATAACAGCGACGGTCAGGAAAAGATAGAGATAGTAGAAGATCAGGATATTCGCCCCATTCCCGTGCATGGCGAAGATTTGGACGATTAAGAACGCCACCAACCAGCCCAGGGAAATCAAAAGGGGCGCTCTCTGAATACTATCTGCCAAGGAAACGCCCCCTTCCCCGGTCTCGATGATGGCGATTGTACCGCAGATTAACCACACAATGACAAAAAATCCCAGCAGGGCGAGACGTTGCCCTTGGGAATGGACTTGATGGCCGATTAAAGCGAAGCCCATTGTCGCTAAGATTAGCCCCCCCAGCAGGGAATGGGAAACAAGGGAAGCGCCCCGGGTGTCTGGCACGCTCGAGATTTTTGCGGGAGAAATCAGTTTCTGCCCTGTGCTGCCCTTCTGCCGTATGCTGAGCCGCTGACTGGTATATTTTAGGGTCGTTTCTTCCTGGAGGTAGGACCCAACAACGACAATTAAGGCCGCGTAGACCCAGAAGTAAGTACGAGTAGCTACAACGGCGATGCCAGACTGGATCTCGATGAAATGGGCTATGACCGCCGAGAGCAAGGCAATTAACAGAGGTTGGAGGTTGGAAGTTGGAAGTTGGAGGTTAGACTTTGGACTTTGGACTTTGGACTTTGAACTTTGAACTTTAAGTGTGGTCATCAAGTATGTGGCCAGAGCCAGCAACATGCCAGCAGGTATCCCTATCCCCACAAACCTCCACTTACCCTCCAGGAGCCAGGGAAGTAACCCGCCGGCCAGCCCTCCCGCCGAGCACAGGAGAATGAACAGGTTTCGCTGCCCACGGCTTTTGATCAGGCCAAGACACTTCAGGCCGTAATAAAACAGGCTGCCGAAGAGAAGGAGATAAGCGGCCAGTCCCATGAGCCCTGTCGTCGCCAGAGTGTCCAAAGTCTCATTATGCGAGCGGTCGAAGGTCTCGCCCGGCTTCAAGGCCGCCAGGTCGGCTGAGAGATAGGGATTCAGGGTCACGATCATGGTCTCTGGCCCGTAGCCCATAAGGACTCGCCTCGGATCGGCGGCCACGAGGTTGACGGTTCCTTCCCAGGCTAACACCCTCTGTTGAGCTGTGCGCGATTCTGGATCGAGCATACCACTCAGCCGCCCAAGATGAGGCATCTCTCGTATGGACGCGAAGGGGGTATCGGGCAGGTTCAAAGCTATCAGGAGGAGGCCAAGAACGATCGCTGCTCCAAACACGGCCAAGGCTAACCCCTTCTCACGTCTCGAGGCTGCCCAAAGAAGAAAAAAGAAGAAACAGCCGCCCATGAGGCCCAGCAAAGGCCCGCGGCTCTGGGTGAAGAGGATGCAGAGCAATTGAATAACCAGAAGTAAGACGTAACATCCGCTGAGAACGTAAAGAGAGACCGCCCTTTTTCCAGCGCCAATGACCGTGGAGAGCTGCGTGAGCCGCCCTACTGTCAAGGGCACGATCATGATCAGGTAAGCTGCCACGAAGATGGGGTTGCCCATGGTGGAAATAGCACGGACAGTAACCTCCGCCCCTATGTTCGTCCAGGCTATCGGATCCAGGCCGTAGCGCTGCATGATCCCATAGAGCGATACGGGCAGGCTGGTGAAGAGTACGACGGTGATCAAACGATGGAGTTGCCCCCGATGGCGCAAGGTGCGCAGAATTAAAAAGAAGATCGCGATATAGGAGAGGATGGTATAAGTGCCCTGCATGCGATGGTAGGATCCCCAGAGGCTGAGTCGAGGAGCGATGGAGGTGAGGGTGGCAAAGATGCAAGCTATAGCCAGAAGCAACGTAGGGAGGGCCAAAGGAGTCCTCATTACCAGCCTCCAACCTCCAACCTCCAACCTCCAATTTCCAACTTCCAACACCTTGATTACCCAGGCCAGCCCCATCACCAGGGCAATCGAACACATCAGAGCGATCTTGCCGGGCTCAAAAGAGCGGTGACTATAGACATCGAAAAAGAGGGGCACCACGACAGCCACTGCCATCCAGCCCGCTTCGATGACCTTGTCACAGAGAGCGCTCAAACCCGCCTGTCTGTTGATGTGGCTTTCTCTCAAGCTCGGTGTCCTTTTTCAAATCTCCAATATCCAACCCCCGATATCCAATCCCCACCATCATCCTCAAAGGTGCAGCGTTAGCCACCACCGTGTACGACGACATCGGCCTCCGGCCCATGGGCGACCTGGACCTCCTGGTGCCTGAGGAGCGCCTGGCCGAGGCCGTGGCCTGCCTCAAGGCCCTGGGCTACGTCGAGCCCCACCCAGAGATGGCCGGCAGCCTCAACGCCCTGGCCGGCCACCATGTCCACCTCCAGGGCGGCCGAGATATTCACCTGGCCGTGGAACTCCACTGGACCCTCATCGGCGGCCAGCACGACTGGCGCTCCCCCTCCCTCCTCTGGTTCTGGACGCAAACCGAGGAATGGAGTTTGGAACGGCGAAAAGCTGATGGCAAGGGGAGAAGAGATAGACAAGTCCACAGCGCTCCTGGAGAAAATCTGGTGACCTGTCAAGGGCATCAGTGGGGCGGGAGGGATTCGAACCCTCACGGAGTTTCCTCCAGCGGATTTTAAGTCCGCAGCGTCTGCCGTTCCGCCACCGCCCCATAGACAAAGGGCTGATAGCAAGTTGCTTCACTATCAGCCTTAGCGAATGGTTAAATGTTCACCTGCTCCCGCTGGACCCTGGGCCGACCAGGTCCGCGGCGAGCACACGATGAACAGGTCCGATTATTCCAGAGGCGACGGCCGGATTTGAACCGGCGAATGAGGGTTTTGCAGACCCTTGCCTTACCACTTGGCGACGTCGCCACTTGCTTCTGAGAGCCTTACATAGTTGCTCTCGAGGGGCGTCCCCGCCCTGTTCTGGGCCTTTGGAAGCAGCCGGGACGGGGCGAGGACGCCCCTTGATAGCCGGAAAGGGCTCTCCTACCCACTGGAGCCAATTCAGGCAAGGCTTTCGCTTTTCGCAAAAGCGGGCGGTGGGATTCGAACCCATGACCTTCTCCTTGGCAAGGAGACGTTCTACCACTGAACTACGCCCGCACAACAGCTACTCGCTTCAGTGCCGAGGCCCAGACTTGAACTGGGGACACCCTGATTTTCAGTCAGGTGCTCTACCAGGCTGAGCTACCTCGGCCAATCTCTGGAGATTATTTTATACTATCTTGGCTATCTTGTCAAGCCAGCTTATGACGCGGTGGGCATTAGATTTATGCCACAACCCGTTTTGACATCTCAGAAGTTACGTGCTAAACTACCATCAATGAAGTAGTGTCTCCAACTCCCGGATGAGCCTGATCTGGTTGGGGCCCCGACGTTGGCGGTTGAGCCAACTTATGCTTATCCGATACCAGCGAGATGAATGGAGGCTAAGATGCCTGCTAAAAAACTATTTTTCATAAGTACAGTAATAAGCATAGCTTTTGTGCTCTTCATTTCTGGCCCTGTTTTTGGTGCACCTTTAGAAAATGTTCCTATAACGCTACAGCAACCTGATGGTGAAATACTCCACCTTTTTGCGACTGGAGATGAATTCTACAATTGGGTGCATGATGAGAATGGGTTTACCATCGTAAGAAATACGAGCACCGGCTACCTCGAATATGCGACGAAAGTCAATGGAGCCTTGGTTCCTTCGGGATACATCGTCGGCAAGGTTGATCCTGTGTCCGTTGGGCTGGAGCCCTATCTTAATATCACGCCAGAGCAAATGAGGCAGATCAGGCTCTCGTTTTTGGCTTCTGAGCCGCCACCATACCCGGCACCAACAACTGGTACGATCAACAATATTGTCATCTTTATCCGTTTTTCCGATGAGCCCGAATTCACCGATGCAATTTCCACTTATCATAATATGTTTAATTCTACGCGTGCAGGTGATAATTCGATGATAAATTACTTTCGCGAGGTTTCATACAATGCATTGACGGTTTCCTCAACCTTTTATCCTATCCCCGGAGCCACCGTCGTCTCCTATCAGGACGCTCACCCCCGGGGCTATTATCAGCCCTATAACGCCGTAACCAACCCTATCGGATACACGGACGAGTATATGGGTAGGTATAGAGAACAGACGCTTCTTGCAAATGCTGTGAACGCTGTCAGCGGAGCCATACCGCCGGGTCTGAATGTGGACGGTGATGGCGATGGTAGAGTGGATAGTGTCACCTTTATCGTCTATGGTTCACCTGACGGTTGGAACGATCTGCTGTGGCCTCATCAGTGGACATTGTATTACTATGACACCTTCATTAATGGCAAGCTGGTTAGGACATACACTTTTCAGTTACAAACGAGCCTGGCGAGCGAAGGTGTCGGTGTGTTGTGCCACGAAATGTTTCACGTCTTGGGTGCTCCTGATCTTTACCACTACTCTCTCGATGGGCTTGAGCCTGTTGGGCCGTGGGACATCATGGAAGATGTCCGTAATCCGCCCCAGCATATGGGGGCATACATGAAGTATCGTTATGGGAAGTGGATTAACTCTTGTCAAGAGATATCGTCGCCTGGCACGTATACCCTCAATCCTCTGACTTCCTCGACGAATAACTGCTATAAGATCGCATCGAACTCCCCGGCCGAGTATTTCGTGGTTGAGTACCGTAGAAAGGCAGGAACTTTTGAGAATTCATTGTCGGCATCGGGCCTGCTTGTTTACAGGATAAATACCAATGAAGATGGTTATGGGAATGCGGACGGCCCGCCTGATGAAGTCTATATTTATCGTCCTGGTGGGACGCTCACGCTCAACGGCAACATATATAATGCGCATTACAGCAGCAATGTAGGAAGAACGGCCATAAGCGACACGACGAGTCCCTCGTGCTTCCTTTCCGACGGCAGCGCAGGGGGGCTGGATATTTGGGATGTTGGCGCTGTCAACGGCACCATCTCGTTTAAGCTGGGTCATACGGATGAAGGAACGGCCACGCCTACTACCACACCGACACCAACGGCGACCCGTACGGCGACAGTCACCGCCACACCCACTAACACGTCTACACCAACCCGCACACAAACCCCAACCAGCACACCAACGCCAACAAGCACGACACCGCCTGGCTTCAAAATCTACCTGCCTCTCATCGTGAAGAATTACGCCTCAGCTACCACTACTCCTACTCCAACGATAACGCTGACTCGGCCAGCGGCAACATCCACCAACACGCCGACGGCAACCACCACCCCAACGCGCACGCCTACCCCACCCGCGACAACGGTACCTGGCATATACGGCAGGGTGAGTTACAATGGAGCCACGGCCCCAGGTATCGAGCTGAACTTGCGCTTCTATGATGGCGCTTCGTGGTCCACGGCAGCTACAACGACTACGGACAGCAATGGTAACTACAGGTTCACTAATGTACCCGGTTTGGGTGCAGGACAGATATACTACGTGCGCTATGGGCCTAATATCACTGAGCCTTCGTATCTTTTCGTCTGGTACGGCCCATACATCACTTCCTATACCGCTGGCACCAGCGTACAGGGCGGCGATTTCGACATCGCCAATGTGTCCTTGCTGGAGCCGCCTCATGATGTCACTCGGGCCTTGCCCGTCACCTTCACCTGGCAGCGGCGCATGATCGCCACCGACACCTATCGCTGGCTGCTGTTCGACCTACAGACCGGCGACTGGTTGTGGATCACCGGCGATCTGGGGTATGCTGACAGCTTCACCCTGACAGGTTTGCCTGAGGGGGCGGAATACGGCAAAGAGTACGGCTGGTACGTGGAAGTTTACAACGGCCCCGCCAGCTTCGGTGAGTCCTTCTACTACCGTCGCATCACCTTTCGGCGGTAAGCGACCTTTGCTCTTATTCCTCTTAACCTGACCCTCCCTCGTTTCTCTAATACCCCACTGGCAGGGGCAACCCTTGCGGTTGCCCCTACCTACCGGAAAATGCACCTCCTTCAATCAAAATGCCGCCGTGTCCCCATCAGCATTTGACATCTTGGAGGTAATGTGGTAGACTACTGCCACTTGGTACACTAGAACCATCGGGTAGCGCCTCCAACTCTCGGAGGCCATAATTTTTTCGATGTCGAACGTCTCTGTTCGACATCCCAAGTATATACTTTCAATGGTCATAAAGTTTCACTTTGAAAAGTCTGGAAATGGAGGGTTAGCAAGCTGGCGAGCTTAGCCTTGTGCTTGTTTTGCGTTTCAGACAAGCATTCCAAGATCGCTTTCTTGAAACAATCGAAGTCGGCGTAGTACTTAGAATACAAGCACTCTTTCTTGACAAACCTCCAGAGTCGCTCGATCAGATTCAAGTTCGGCGAGTAGGGGGGCAGGAACAGCAACTCTATTCCCAACTCAGCGGCCAACTGCATGATCATCCGACAGTGTTGATAACGTGCATTGTCAAGGACGATCGTGATGGGCAAGTTGCCAAAAGCACTGGCCAATTGGCGCAACAGGGTGGCCACCGTTTCAGCATTGATGTAGCCTTCATTGACCACCGTAACCAATTGGTGGGTTGTGGCATGTAACGCCGCGAGCACATTCAGTCGCTGCCGACCGCTGGGGGCCTGAATGAAGACCCGTGTGAAGCACCACAGAAAGCCGAGAAAAGGTTGAAGCACGAAATGCGCGGCATCCACGAAGAACACGTGCCGCGTGCCTTGCTGGGCTTCCTCCAGGCGGGGTTGGAGCTCTTTTTCCAGAAACTCAGCCTGCTGCTCGGGATCGGCTTTGGCTGGAATGTGTCCAACCTTGAGCCGTTTCATACCCAAGCTTTTCAAGAACTCACGGACTTGGGTAGGAGAACGACGGAGGCCGGTCAGCTTCTCAATCCGCTCGATGGCCTCGTTGATGGTGCAGGGTGGATTGGCTTCAAACTCCGCTTTCAGCATCTCGCGGTGCTCGCCCAGCTCACTGGTCGGAGCAGAGAAGTTCAGCTCCTTCAGTTTCTCCAACCCACCCTCTCGGTACATTTCCAAGTAGCTTCTGATTGTAGGTTGACTGAGGCGCGTAATGCGCCCTATCTCCTGATGGGAGAAACCGAGCGTCTTCAGGTATACCACCGCACACCGTTGTCGAACGCGTGGATGAGGATTGTGAAGGTGCTCGTAATGCAGTGCCTTGATTTCTTCTTCCGTGAATTCTATTTGGATCACTTGATACCTCGCATCGGCTGGCAGGGAATATGATGATACTGAATTATAGCCACCAATGCGCAGATGGCAAGAATGCCCTTTCGCTCAAATCAACCGTTCAAAGTGAAAAACTGTGACCGTGTGGAGTATAGAAGTCACCACTGGGTGACAAGGAGGAAAAGAGGTGAAAAACAGTCGAGTCTTTGGCAAGACCTGGTTCAGGGTTGGGGGTGTTTTACTGGTTTTGGGAGCAGCGTTGCTGGCGTTGGTCCTTAATCTGCCCGCCTCTGCCGACCCACCTGGGCCTACTCCGACGGCATATTCTCAGCAGGTAGATGTCTGGGTAGATGGGCCTGGGCCAATAGCGACGCCATCACCTGTGGTTGAGCCAGCCCATTTGCGCTTAGACACCTCTGGCATAGTTTGGGATAGCCCTATAGAAATCTCAAGCAGTGCCCAAGGCTGGACCAACATCATGACCCAGAACTTCGAGGGAACCTTCCCCACCTCTGGCTGGACCGTGGGTGAGCAGGGGGATGGTGACTATAGATGGGCCAAGAGGTATTGTAGGCCCTATAGTGGGTCTTATAGTGCCTGGGGTGTGGGCGGTGGAGCCGATGGTAGTGGTCTACCATGCGGGGCCCTATATCCCAACAACGCCTCCTCGTACATGATCTATGGCCCCTTCAATTTGAGCACCGCTACTCAAGCTGAGCTCCTTTTCTACCGCTGGAATAAAACGATTAGCCCTGATCGTCTTTTTTGGGGCCATTCCACTGACGGTTCGTATTTCACTGGCTGGAATGTAACGGGAGATTCTGGTGGCTGGCAGTATCAGAGTTTCGGTTTGGCAAGCGTGGTTGGCCAATCTCAGGTCTGGATCGGCTTCTTCTTTCAAAGTGACTCGGCCTACCGCGACTACGAGGGCGCTTACGTAGACGATATCACCCTTCGGGCATTAATCGGTGATTGCCCCGGCGCAGCGGAAACAGTGTATATCACCAAAGAGGACAATGAGAACAACCAACACACTGGCTACCCTGACGGGGACATGTATCCGGCTAACGACGACTGCATCTTCCGGGATAATCCCCTCCAGCCCATCGAATTCAACATCGTGGTTCCTTCCCTGCCTTCTTTCACCACGGCTCAACTCAGTCTGCGCGCCTGGGACGTGGACGAGCAGGGCAGCCCCTTGGTTCCTGGTTGTCCCGAGCGGGATGCCGTCTATTTCAACGGCTATTTCGTTGGCTTCCTGACAGGAGCCGACGATGTCTGGAGCACTTCCATCTTCAACCTGAATCCCGCCTGGGTGCAGCAGGGCAATAACCTGGTAGATGTGCACATTGACACCCTGAATTGTGTCTACCAGGGAAAACCGGCCTGGTGCACTGCCATTGATTGGGGCCAGTTGGTGCTGGGAGGTGGCAGTGGGGCAGCGTCCATCCACTCCGCCGCTACAGACAGGAACTGCTACGTGCCCGGTGCTACGGTGAATGTGCTCTTGATCCTGCGTACCACCCTGCAAAGCCAGGAAGTCGAGATCGAAATCAACATCGTGGATTCCAGCACACCCCCCAACACCCTGGTCGGCGTATCGGAGACCAGAACCATCTATGGCCCCGGCCAGGACAATCAGGTTCTGATACCGCTGACTTTGCCTTCCGATGCCGCTCCAGGCTATTACACGGTGCGCATCTTCCTCTATGACACCTGCAGCAGTACTCAGAACGATTACACGGAAAAGACCATCCAGATCAATCATACGTGTGAGACGGTCACCGTGACTGCGACCAGCACCCCCACCAGAACGCCGACACCTACCTCGACGCCAACGAGAACACCGACACCCACCTCGACACCGACCAGGACGCCAACAACGACCCCTACCCCGACCAGGACACTGACTCCCACCAGTACGCCTACTCCCACTATTACCCCTACAGCGACACCCTACTGGAAACCTGGAGACTGGCGTGACTACGCTCCCAGCGGGATGCCCGACTTCGACCAGCGGCAATATGACTGGACGTACCCTGGGACGCAAACCTGGACCTACTGCGGCCCGCTGGCGGCGGCCAACTGTCTGTGGTGGTTCGATTCCAAGATGGAGCCCTATCCGGTGCCCCCGCCAGCGATCAACGACAATTATTCTATGGTGCGATCGTACAACCCCTACGTTTGGGACGACCACGATCCGAGGAACGTGCGCCCGTTCGTTGAGGAACTGGCCTGGCTGATGGACACCGACGGGCAGCGGACTGGTTCCTCCCATTTGGGTGCCTACGTGTCCGACATGTACTTCGCCATTAATCAATACCTGCTTGACCGTGGCCTGGCCGATAACTACGAGGTTACGTTGGTCAAACAGCCCACCTTCGAGTGGGTGGCGTACGAGGTGGAACGCTGCGAGGACGTTATCCTGCTCATGGGCTTCTGGACGTGGGATGCCCGGCAGGGATGGGAGCGCGTAGGTGGCCACTTCGTCACCATGGCCGGGGTGGATTCGCGCAATCGGACCGTCTTCTTCAGCGATCCCATCAAGAACACCGCCGAGGCGGGTTGGCCTGGACGGGTAGGGTATGGCACACTGATCTCGCACTATCCCATCCCAGGCCACGACCCCGGTGTGCATAACGATGCCGGCAACGTCTCCCACGACATGTACTACGTCGTGGCGACCGATAGCCCAGGTGGGATTTGGGGGCCGGCTGAATACGCTGAAAAGTACGCGGCGGTTGAAGCTTTCGTTGGCCAGAACTTCCCTCGAGATTTCCCTGAGCGATACAGGCTAAATCGGGACTTGAGCGAGTATGCCCAAGCGGCCATCCAGACCGAGGTCGAATACGCCATCGCCATCTCGCCCGTCTGCACCGTGGAGGGCACCAAGAGGGCCAGCCCAGTGCAGGTGAAGGCCGGGGAAGATGCAGTGGTGATCCTGACCATCACCGGCAAGGGGGATTGCCCCCTCATCGAGAAGCACGCCGACGTGATGCTGGTCATTGACCGCTCAGGCAGCATGGAGGGCCCACCTCTGCAGGACGCCAAGAACGCGGCCAAGGCGTTCGTGGATCGGCTGGACCTGAGGCCGGGAGCCGATCAGGTGGGTCTGGTGTCCTACGCCAGCTCGGCCCTGCTCAATCACCAGTTGAGCCGAACGGCGGGAACCGTCAGGGCGGCCATTGATGCCCTGGTGCACGGTGGAATGACTAACATCACCGATGGCATCAACAAGGCCCAGGAGGAGCTGGAGAGCGGGCGGCGTGTTCCTGACAACAGGCCGATCATCATCCTGATGACCGATGGCGTGCACAACGTGGGCCCCGGCCCTGGGCCGGCGGCGGATGCGGCCAAGGCCAAAGGGACGCGGATTATCACCATCGGCCTGGGCAGCGTGAACGAGGCAGAGCTGAAGAGCCTGGCCTCCTCTCCCGGCGACTACTACTATGCGCCGACCAGCAGCGAGCTGAAGAAAATCTACGAGCAGATCGCTGGCTCCATCATGGGTGTGCCGGCGGCGAACGTAGTCCTCACCGATACCCTGTCCTGCAACGTGAGCCTGGTTCCCAATTCATTCTTCGGCCTGCCAGCACCTAGCAAAGTGGATTACACCAACAAGGTCATCGTCTGGGAGATCCCGGTTGTGGGGAGGGGCGAGACCAAGACCTTCGGCTATCGGGTGCGTGTGCCAGATACAACTCCGGGAGGACAGTTATGCCTCAACAGATCAACCATAGCCACCTACGTCAACTCCAACGGCAACCCGGCCACTCTGGACTACCCGCCAGCCTGCGTCACCGTCAAGCCTTCTCTCCACGACGTCTACTGCAAAGACCACCCCAGAGATGACGGGTCTATTCCTTCTAACCCGAATGGAGAGCCTTTCTGGGAGAGCCCCGACGTCTGGAACCGGCGGCAACAGGATGGGATAGAGCAGCATGAGAACCCCCAGGTCTGCCAGATGAACTACGTCTACGTGAAGGTGCGCAACCGGGGCAATACCACCATGACCAACATCAGCGTTGACCTGTACTGGTCGGAGAACGCAGCGGCGATACCCTGGCCCGCAGCGTGGACGTACATCGGCACGCAGACCATAGCCAGCCTGGCTGCTGGCCAGAACACGACGGTGAACTTCCCGTGGCACCCCACGACCCCCGGGCATAAATGCTTCCTGGCCCGCATCCATGCGCCAGATGACCCCGTGACCTACGAAGGCATGGTCCCCTTCGACAACAACCTGTGTCAGAGAAACCTCCACGCCACCGATCCTGAGCAGGGACGTGTGGACTCGGAGGTCATCATCGCTAATCCACAGGGCGGGCCGACGCACACTGACGTCACCATTGACGGGGGAAAAGTCCCACCCGATGCCAAAGCCTACGTGGACTTCGAGGACGCGGGAGCCTTCCAGTTGTGGCAGGATGCGGGCGGTGACCTGGAGGGAGGGGAGGTGGTTCCTGGCACCACGTCTATCGAACTCGACGTTAGCTCCGACGGTTCTGGCTCAGGAGCTATTGGTGCCGTCATCGGCAGAATCCCCCTGGGGGCCAATGCCCAGACGGTGCTCAGCCTCAGAGTGGAGGCTCCGCCGGGCAGCGAGCCCGAGCTGGCAGTGAGGCAGAAGATAGGGGGGCAGGACGTGGGGGGCAGCACCTATCGTCCGCCTGCTCCTCCGTACCAGGTGTATCTGCCCGTGATTTTGAAAAAGTACGGCCCGTAGATGATCAGGCCTCCGAGGGTTGAGCTGTACTCTGCAAACCTCGGAGGCCTTGGACGGAATCACTGAGAGTCGGGGAAAGCCACCTAACTCCACGGAGTCAGGTGGCTTTCCTTTGTGACAGCGGACTGCAGGATTTAACGGACGAGCAGTAGGGGGACCCCCCCCCTTGCGGGTGCCCAGGGCGGACGCTAGGCCCGCCCCTACACCCGAATCAATCCAGAGAGCAGACACGTAACCGTGAAAGTACAAGCAGTAGGCAATGCAACTCGGATTATCACTGCCACGGCGTTCTTGCTCGTGGCGGTGGCCCCCCCCTTCATCCCCCCCACCTTTGGGGGGGAAAGAGGGGGAGCGCCACCGCCAAGCGCGGCCCTCATCGAGGAAGCGCATCAAAAGGGAAGAATCAGCTACGAGACCGCACTCCTCTATAAGGCGTACTCTGTCTTCGATCCCCCAAAGCTGCCCGTCGAGTACCAGAGCAGCACGCCGGGCAAATGCGCCACCCCCATCTGGCAGGAAGTCCGCAGGAATTGGGAAACCCTGAGCCCTCAAGTCAGAAGGGAGCTGGCCGCTTATTCCGCGCTCTTCTCCCGGCCAACTCTGGCCGCCCCTGAGCTTGTTTATAATACGCCCCATTTCCAGATCCACTACACCACCTCCGGCAGGGATGCCGTTGATCCCGCCGATAGAAACGGTAACAGGGTGCCTGACTATATCGAGATGATGGGGGCGGAGCTGGAAAACGTCTGGGCGACGGAGCTCGGTGCCATGGGCTGGCTGCAGCCGCCCTCGGACCAGACGGTGGATGGGGATCCAGATTACGACGTCTACGTCAAAGATATGCCATACTATGGCTATGTGGCAGGCGACGGGAAAGCCGACCAGGGGCCCTCCCGTCCTGGGGACAACGAGCATTCACCCGAAATCATAGAACTCAACGCCTGGTACTCTCACATGGTCTTGGAGAACGATTATTATGGGAACTTCTCTTGCACTCCTCTCGATTGTGTCCGGGTGACAGCGGCTCACGAGTTCAACCACGCCATCCAGTTCGGCTACGACGCCTGGGAGGAGACCTGGCTGATGGAGGCCACGGCCACCTGGATGGAGGACGAGGTCTACGACCACGTAAATGATAACCTGGCTTATCTGCGCTTCTACTTCGACGACCCCGACCTTTGCCTGCCAGGCACTATTCCATATCGTCCAATGCGGTGGTACGCCGATTGGATCTTCGTGCGTTTCATCTCCGAGCACCACGGGGGTCAGGGCACGGTCAGGAGTGTTTGGGAGCACAGCGTAAACTACAATAGTTACTACGGCCGTTACGCTTTCCATACCCTCGGCGATGCCCTCAGCGCCACAGGCACCAGCCTGCCCTCCGTGTTCGCCGCATTCACCGCCGCCAACTACGTGATGTCCACCTGCCCAGCCAACGAGCCCTACTGTTACAGGGAGGCAGGGTTATACCCTGGTATCCGTATTGAGGGAAACGTTGACTTCGCTGGGGAGGCCATCCACTACCAGCCCGCGGACGGAGTGGAACAGTACGGCGCCGATTACATCGAGATTGACTCCACTGTGGATTCTGTCGGGGTCTCTGTAGTCGGGACGGCGGCCACGACCACTTACGCCGCCCAGTTGGTGGCTCTGCAAGGTGGCATCGCCACCGTGATCCCCATACCCATGAGCGGTTCGCCTTCGTCCGGGTCCGCTGTGGTTGACACTGCCGGCTACGATAGCCTGGCCTTGATCGTCTTGAACGTCACCCCGACGGCGGGGGCGTGCAGTGATTCCAGTTACTTCGTGATCCTGGAGGCGGGCACGACCCCTGGTTTGGACTGCCGCGCTGCCGTTTCCACGAGCTGCGGGGGCTCCTATCAGGGAGATACGACGGGCGCGCCTTCCAACGTCACCTACTACAACTGTGCCCGTCCCTGGAAGGAGAGCGGGCCAGAAGAGGTCTACGTCTTGACCACCGAAACCAGCGGCGACGTAGTCGCCACCCTCGACGACGTATCGGCGGACCTGGACGTGTTCATCCTGTCTGCCTGCGATGCCATGAGCTGCCTGGCCTACGGCGACAACGCTGCCAGGTACAGAAATGCGCCCCCTGGCACTTACTACATCGTGGTGGATGGCTACAAGGGGGCGTCGGGCAGCTACACCTTGAGGGTGAGGTGCGACAAAAGCCTGGATTGCAGCGCCGCCGTTCCTGTGAGCTGTGGAAGCACATATCAGGGGAACACGACGGGGGCATACTCCAACGTCCCCTGCTACAACTGCTCCAGTTGGGACGAAAGCGGCCCCGAAGAGGTGTACGTCCTGACCACCGAGGCCAGCAGCGACATTACTGCCACCCTCAGCGGCCTGGAGGCAGGGGTGGACCTGGACGTGTTTTTGCTGTCCTCCTGCGACGAGAACACCACCCTGGCCTACGGCGATCACACCGCCAGCTACAGCCATGCGCCACCAGGCACCTACTACATCGTGGTGGACGGCTACAAGCGGGCCTCAGGTAGTTATACCCTGGACATCAGTTGCTCCACCTGCCCCGGAGCGGGGACGGCCTATATCACTGCCAGGGACAACGAGGACAATGCCCGCACGGGATGTCCGGACGACGACGTGTACCCTGACGCCGGCTGCGTGTTCAAGACCGATCCACGGCATCCTATCGAGTTCAACGTTCTGATACCAGCGTTACCATCCTTCGAGATAGCTCAACTGGGTCTTCGCGCCTGGGACGTGGACGAGGGAGGCGGTCCAGTGGAGTGTGTCGAGCGGGACGAGGTCTATTTCAACGGGGAATTCGTCGGCTATCTGACCGGAGCCAACGAAATCTGGAGCACCTCTGTCTTCGACATTGATCCTTCGCTGATACGACAAGGCCACAACCTGGTCCAGGTGTACATTGACGACGATAATTGTGGTTCGTGTGCCAGCGTTGATTGGGGACAGTTGGCGCTAAACGGTGGCACTGGAGCGGCGTCCATCTTCTCGGTCGCTCCGGACAGGGTTTGCTATCTGCCGGGTTCGACAGTCAGCGTGACGACGACGTTGCGCACCGCGCTGGCCAGCCAGGAGGTCAGGGTTGAGGCCAATGTCCTCGATGCCGCGAACAGTTACCTGGTTGGTGCTTCACAGACCACGACCATCTATGGTGCCGATCAGGATAACGAAATCGCCCTGTCACTGGACTTGCCTGTGGGTGCTGCCCCTGGCGACTATACTCTGCAGATCATCGTCTTCGATACGTGCAGCCAGACCCAAAACGACTACCACCAGAGCACCATCCGCATTGACTCTGTATGCGGAACGGCGACGCCTACCCCAACCAGTATGCCCACATCCACACCGACGAGCACGCCGACCAGCACTCCCACGCCGACTAATACTCCCACCGGCACGCCCACCATCACGCCGACCAGCACCCCCACCCTGGTTCGGGTTTACTTGCCTGTAATCCTGAAATGGTGGTATAATCAGTAGCGCGGGCCGATGGCTCAAACTGAGGGGCGGGC
>VGOG01000041.1 GCA_016875995.1 Chloroflexota bacterium | reverse complement strand
GAAGGGCCTCCGTACTGTAGCGGCGGCCACCCTGACTGCCCCGGCAGGCCGCCGCTACGGAAGGCCGATCAGTAGCATACCTGTACCGACACGTCATCCAGGTACATGGCTGTCTTGCGATTGCCCAACCCATCGTTGTAGACGTTGAAGTACAGGATGATGGTCTGCCCCTTGTACGGAGTCAGGTCGAAGGTGTGGTGCGTCCAGGTTTGGCTGTTGGAGCAGATTTTACCCATCGCACGGGTTATAAAGCCCCAGGACTGGCTGAAGATAATCACCTCTTGCCAATCGTACGGAAGGGCATCCTGGCAGATGGGGTAGTACCAGAACGACAGCGTGGCGCTCGCGGCGTGGGCGGGGATGGTCACCTGCTGATAGCCCGAGGAGTAGCTTTGAGCATCGCTCTGGTGAGTGATCCCCAGGCGCATGGACCAGGAACCCGTCCGAACTACAGCCGTGGAGTAAGCTGCCGGGCGTGGGGTGTTCCCAATGTTCCAGCAACTTGTCGTTTCAAAGCCGCCGTTGCAGATCTTCTCCTCGCAAGGTACTGGCGTGGGTGGTCTGGGTGTGTTTGTGGGAGTAGGCGTGTTCGTAGGCGTTGGCGTCGGAGTAGGCGGCGGATAGCGTTTGGACACTATAGGCAAGTAGAGCTCATAGGACGTGGGGGTCTGAGTCGGCGTCGGCGTCACCGTAGGTGTAGAAGTAGGTGTGGGAGTGTGAGTTTGCGTCGGCGTGGATGTGACCGTAGGCGTGTTCGTAGGTGTGGGCGTATTGGTCGTTGTGGGCGTATTGGTTGGCGTGGACGTATTGGTCGGCGTAGACGTACTGGTCGGCGTGGACGTGATCGTGGGCGTATTGGTCGGCGTGGACGTCGGCGTTTTGGTTGGCGTGTTGGTTGGCGTGGGCGTGTTAGTCGGTGTGGCCGTCCTGGTTGGCGTCGAGGTGACCGTAGGCGTACTGGTCGGTGTGCTAGTAGGCGTGGGCGTGTTGGTCGGCGTAGAGGTAGGTGTAGGCGTCGGCGTAGGCCCGGTATACCAGGTGTTTACGTAGATATCCTTGTTGTCTTCCGGATCGTACCAGAACTTGACCCGGAGGGGGCTTCCCGCATCAGCGGCGAAGAAGTCTTTGAGGTAGGGAAGCGAGGTGTTGGGGGCTGGGATGTCGGTGTGCCAACTGCTGAGCTGGTTTTGGTCAATGTGCCCATTGGTGGGGGCGCAACCGTAGTAGTGCGCCCAGCTCTGGTCCGATCGCCAGTCGCTGGTCAGCAGGTACAGTTGCCCGGCCGGTAGCTCCAGGTCGGTGTATCTATCGGGCAGAGTGTGGAACTGCTCCGTGCTCCATATCTCCTCGCCCAGATACTCCCAGTACTTCTCTTTGAGCTCCCCGAAGAACTGCTCCTCCCTATCCTCACCCACGATGCGGATCCGCAGGGGATCAACGTTGCCTTTCACAGCTCCTAGGCAGTCAATATCATAATCATAGGAACTGGCAAACTCCCCCTCCAGGAGCCTCTGGATGTCCTGCCGCCGCGTGTGGCGGAAGTTGAAGGGCGGCATGACCGAAATGACTTCGCCCACACCATACCCCTCCAGCTTTTGAGAATCCTGGAAATTGATGAAGTTGACCTTGGGCACCGGCGTCCTGATGGTGATGTATTTGAACTCGAAGTCTTCGTCGCCCGGGTTTATTACGTCGGCCGGGACGGTCTTGATGGCCACCACGTTGTACTCGTGGCCGTCCACGAAGAACCGCTTGAGCCACCAGGGATCGCCCGGCAGCAGATCATGCCCCCCCGCACCATTGTCTATGGCCGAGTGGGTGGCTCCCAGGGCGCGCCCAATGGTCACCACCGCTGTCTTCTCGGCCACGTTGGTGGTCTTTAGATAGACGAACCAGGGACCCCACGGCCCACCAGGCCAGCCGCGGGTGTTTTGTCCCTGGCTGAGCTTTCGGATGTTGCCCTTGTAGACCAGAGCCATCTCTCTCAGGGCCAGGCTCTGCGTCCCTTGGTAGTCGGGGTGCAACGAGTAAGATGGAGTATGCAATCCCCCACCCGTATACCAGATCTTGAGGTCCGCACCGCTGGCAGTCACGTTGTCCAGGGTGACCATGTGATCCAGGAACATCGCGCTCTCGCGCCGACCCAGGACGATGCTTTCCACCGCGAAGACCACCAACTCGTCTCCACTCAACTCCACCCCGTCTATATCCAGTTGGTCAATGGAGCCATTTCCATCGAAGTCCACCCCTATGCCCAAAGTCTGGGAGATGGTTTTCTCACTGTGGATGGTGACGATGTCGTGGCTGCCATCGAAGTTGGCATCGAACGTAGTCAAGCCATAGCCGAAACTGGGCAGGCTGGCGGGAGATAACTCACCGGTGGCTGGGTCCGGGGCCGGCAGCTCATCGGCCCTGGTGCCGATGGGGAAGGCCAAACGGCTTGTTTTCGGCTGCCCGTGGCTGGGCCGGTCCCGGGTGTCCAGGAACATGTAGGTGAACTCCTGCATCACCGCGGGGAAGGTGTAGGCCTCGGTGATGGTGATAGAGTTGGTTGGAGTATATACCCCACCGCGTAAAACCTTGTCCAGATACGCGGGCTCGTACCACATCCTGAGGAAAACCTTCTCCCGGGCGTCGTGCTCCTCAATGGCTAGCTGGCGATAGAGGTCGTACAGGTCATCTTTAGGTGTGGTAAACTCATTCATGTAAGCTGGATTGAGGGTCAGCGAGTCCTTGCGCGGCGCTTCAGGAAGTTGGGGGTTAAAGGGAGCCCAGGGGTCAGTGTAGGGTGGAATCTCCACTGGGTAGTCAGCATTGGCGGTGTCCGTGGCCAGCGTAGTCTTCCCAGAGCCTGAGTAAAAACTCTCAAACGGGCCGGTGGCCACCGGTCGATTCTTGCCGCCGAAGATTCTCAGGCCATTCTCATCCTTGTACTTTTTACCTCCTACGGCTGGATCGAACCAGAATTTGACCCTGGGCCTCCATCCGTCCGGCATAGTGTTTACCGTCGCGGTGTAGGTCATAGGAGTGGCCACACCCTGCCGCCATTGCACGTATTCAGCCTGCGGCGCAGT
Source organism: Chloroflexota bacterium (assembly GCA_016875995.1). GTDB lineage: Bacteria > Chloroflexota > Anaerolineae > VGOG01 > VGOG01 > VGOG01. Next base: position 18,622 of record VGOG01000041.1, on the reverse strand, counting down.
GAAGGCGCTGGTCAACAGGTACAAGTCGGGGGTACCTGCCCCAGTGATCTCCTCGCGGATGTCTGGTAGCACGAACTCGGTGTACTGCCAGGGCCGGGTCCACCACTGCTCCACGTACCAGAACTCCACCCCATCCTCCTCCACCTCACCGTACTTCTCCTTCAACTCGCCCAGGAACTGCGGGTTCTTGCCCTCTTCGACGTAGGTGAGGTACATCTCCCTCTCGAGGCCATAAGGAGCGTAGCTTCCCTTAGCGTCACCAGGAGTGGCTCCGTCGTAGGGGAAGGGACCATTCTTTTGCAGGATGGGCGGCACCGGCCCCACCAGCTTGCCCAGGTAGTCCACCGTGCCCTCGCTTAGGTCGAAGGCGGTGATGGCCTGGACGTCCTGGATGATGTAGTGCTCATAATTGTAGGGCGGCATCACCGATAGCCAATCCTCAGGATAATAAGGCTGCAGGTTCACTGAGTGCTGCTCGATGAGAACCGGCACCTTGGGGATGGGCGTCCTGATGGTGATGAACTTGAACAAAGAGGTGTCCTCGCCAGGAGGTGTGTCAATCACACCATCGTTGTTGTCATCCAGATCGCAATCATGGGGATAAACTGGGCCAGATCCTTCCGTCTTGATGGCCACCACGTTGTACTCGTGGCCGTCCACGTAGAACCGCTTCAGGAACCAGGGATCCCCTGGCCGCCTATCGGGCAAGCCAGGCGAGTCCTCCATGCCGCTGTGGGAAGCGCCCAGGGCGCGGCCCAGCATGAGCCTGGCGGTCTTCTCACCCGTGTCTACGCTGTCGAGATAGACGAAGAAGGGGCCCGTGGGGAAGTTGCACATGTTGGTCCCCGTCCCACCGTTGCGTACCGCCTTGATGAGCTGCGGTGGCCCTGCGGTCCCGGCCAGGGCCATATCCCCGATGCCCAGGAGCTGCTTCCCCAGAGATTTGGGTATCAGGTCGCCGGTATAATAGATCTCCACCATAACGCTAAAATCAAACACAGAGTCTAACCTGACCAAATGATCCAGGAACTGGATGTAGCTCTGTGAAGTCGGCGTCACCGGCACGGACATGCTGTCTAAGCGGAATACCGCCAGTTCGTCGCCACTCAGTTGGACCCCGTCCGTATCCAACGGGTCTATCAAGCCGTTCCCATTGAAATCCGCCGCGATGTAGGTCTTTTTGAACAGGGTGAGCTCGCTCTCCACGTGCACGATGTCCGGGATTCCATTGAAGTTGGCATCCAGGCTGGTCAAGCCGTAGCCGTAGAGGTCAAACAGGTCTTCGTACCTCATGCCCACAGGAAAGACGAAGCGGACTGTGCCGGCCTGTCCGGCCATCGGTTTCGGCTTGTCGGCGAGGGGACGCAACTGGGTCAGCATATAGGTGAACTCCTGCATGATGGCCGGATACCATTCATCAATGCTGGTGGGAGTGGGGTTGACAGGAGCCAGAGGCCGGCCGCTGGCATCGCGGTCCAGTCGCCCGTTGGCGTTCAGATCCTTGTCCCAATGCTCCGGCTCATACCACATGCGGAACCAGACCTTCTGCGAGGCGTCGATGCCTGAGGCTACGATCTTCTCGTACAGCCCCTTGGCCCAGTTCTCGTCAAAAGTCTGCAGGTTCGACATCCAGACGGGATTCCAGGTGATGGAGTCCTTCCGCGGGGCTTGGGGCAGTTGGGGATTAAAGATGGATAGTGGCTCGGTGTAGGGCTGGTCCTCGGCCAGAAGTCCAGTTTTCTCGTCAGTGACCACACCAGATCCAGCCCCCATGTTGCCCGGCAGCTTGGGCCAACCCGGGCTTCCATAGACCCTGAGAGTGTTGTAAGTAACTCCATCTGCGGTGGCCCAGGCACGGCCCAACTCCGCCCTGGTAAACACTACCGCAACCACCCCTAAAAGCAAGACAATCAAAACAACTTGCACGACCGGCCTTCTCACAAAGAGTGCGTTACGCATGGCTCCCCCTTTTCTAAAGAGCTTCAAAGAAGTGGCTTATAATTCGTTGCCTCGCGTCTTCCCCACCGCTAAAGTACCAGTCCAAATGGCGAGCATTACTCCCCAACAAATTGCGTGGCCATCCTGTAGGATTTGGGGAAATATGGGGATGGATAGCGTACATATTGGGGAAGGAGTCGCTGGTGAAGTGATTATACTATGGATTTTTACAAAAGGCAAATAACCTAAAGTGAACTGTTCGAAGCAGAAACGACTGCACTCAGAACAGCGATAGAACGTTGGAACACGTCCCAAATGAACAGCAAAGCGGCGGAAGAAGCTGCTTGACTAACATCTACTCTAATATAACATCATTTTGTCCAGTTGTCAATGAAATTAGCGTGAAATTGACGTGAATTCTACATGCACTGTCAGGCTGAGGATTGGGCCTCGCGGATATGCGCAGAAAGCCGCTCCGAAATCAGAGCGGCTTTCTCGATCCAACAGCATTTGAGACACCTCTAGCCTCCATCCAGGCCCAGGATGGCAGCGCCAGGTCGGTGCCGATGACACTCACCGCAACCCACCATGGGATCAGTCACCTCGCTCATCTGCCGCGTGCAGAAGGCCTCGACCCGCACACGGCGCAACAACCCGAAGCGCCGCCCCACCCTGGCCTCCAGGATCATGTGGGGGCAGGCGTTGGCCTGCAGGATACGGGGCACCGGGCAGGTCTGGCATAACTTCGGAGTCCAACGCTCCGAAACCCGGTTGCGGGCAATGAGGCGGCACTCTCGGTGTTCTCGACCGCGGTGATAGTCCTCGTAGTAGAAGTGACATTCAACGCCTGCCGGATTACGCATATCTCTCACAACGGTTGATGGGCGAAAGTCTCCGACCGAGCCTTTCCGCCTCGGTCAGAGACCTCGGCGATCAAGGCAACACCACTACTTCGGCCACGTCTTCCAACTCGACCAGCTTTTCGCCACGATTGGCCCGGTTCGTCACCGGCACTTCGGCCAGGCGCTGCCGCTTCTCGTCGGCGGAAATCAGGTCCACCGAGCCATCCATCGGCCCGGCCGTCATTGCGATCACCGGCCCGGTCGCCTTAGTCTGGTTGAGCAGCAACACGCCCTGACCGCCCCGCCCTTGCACCGGAAACTCCCCTAGCGGCACCCGCTTGACGAAGCCATTCTTGCTGACCACGACCACACCCAGGTCGGCCGCGGGATCGCCGATGACCGCCCCGCCCAACAACCGATCCCCCTGGCGCACCTTGATGCCCGCCATGCCCCTGGCGGAAGGAGTGGCCTGGGGGTTGACGTCGCCGGCGACGAAACGGTTGGCGTATTGGGGGCCAAAGAACATGACCTGGGCCTCATCGCCCCCCATGCCAGCGAAGAGCACCGCGTCATCTTCGTCTGCCAGACCGATCACCATGGCCCACGAGGCCTCAGCACTGGACGTGACATCCTCGGCCTTGACGCGCTTCACCTGGCCCCGCCGCGTGCCCAAGACCAGGCAGCTTTTCTCTGCTAGGATGCCAACGCCGACGACTCGCTCGCCCTTGCCCAACCCTAGCTCTTCGAAACTGACCGACCGGGGCAGGCGACCCACCGTCCCCCACCAGGCCCGCCCCCGGCTGGAGACCAGCACCACCGTATCTTGCGGCTCGGTCCGCAGGTGCATGCGGTGGGCCTCGACCGCCCGACTGGTCATCCCGGCACCCACGCGGTATCCGAAGCGGCTGGCGTCGTGGCGCTGCACGCCGCGGGTGGTCACGACCACCACCTGCGGCTCCTCAGGCACAGCCAGTTCAGCCTCGGTCACGATGCTGCCTCGCGGCCTCTCTTCGGTCAGGATAACCGTTTTACGAGGCACAGCGAACTTTTCTTTAATCACCCCCGTCTCTTCGATCATCACCTCCAGGCGGCGCTTTTCTGAGCGTAGCAGCCCCTTGAGATACTGGATACGGGCCTTGAGTTCCTTCTCCTCATCGGCCAGCTTGCGACGCTCCAAAGCCGCCAGTCGGCGCAACTGCATGGCCAAAATTGCCTCGGCCTGGACCTGGGTGAACCCGAACTTTCTGACCAGGTTGCCTTCTGCTGACTCGCTGGTGCGACTGCGGCGGATGGTGTCAATCACCTCATCAATGACATCCAGTGCTTTGAGCAAGCCCTGAACGATGTGCAGCCGGGCCTCGCGTTTGGCCAACTCGTAGCGGCTGCGGCGGACGATGACATCCAGGCGGTGCTCAACAAAATAAATCAGCATGTCGAGCAGCGAGAGCCGTTGCGGGCGCACGATGGTGTCCCCATTGACTCGCTCAGCGACCAGCGCCAGGGCGTTGACGCCGAAGGTCTCCCGCAACTGGCTGTGGCTCAGGACGCTCTCCAGCACCTCGCGGGCGTCGGCCATGCGGCTGACCTCGATGATGGCCCGCATGCCCTCGTGGTCCGACTCGTCGCGCAGGTCGGTGACGCCGCTGATCCGGCCCTCTCGCACCTCGCGGGCGATGCGCTCCAGCACGGTGGACTTTTGCACCGCGTAGGGCAGTTCGGTGACGACGATGTTGCACTTGCCCCCACCGATGTCTTCCATATCCACCCGCGCCTGAGTGACGATTCGTCCCCATCCGGTTTCGTAAGCGGCGCGGATGGTGTCAACTTTGCCCTCGCCTGAGGGATCCTCTCGGTAGCGATAGATCACCCCGCCGGTGGAGAAGTCCGGGCCGGGGATGATCTCCATCAGCTCATCCACAGTGATCTTGTGTCGCTTGCTCCAGCGGTTGGCCACGTAGACCACCGCGTCGCAGACCTCGCCCAGATTGTGGGGCGGGATGTTGGTGGCCATGCCCACGGCGATGCCGGTAGCCCCGTTAACCAGCAGGTTGGGCAGCGCCGCCGGCAGGATAACCGGCTCCTGCAGGCTGCCGTCGAAGTTGTCCACGAAATCCACCGTGTCCTGGTCAATGTCCTGGAGCACAAACTCGGCGATTTCGGCCAGCCTTGCTTCTGTATACCTCATTGCGGCCGGCGGGTCTCCATCAACGCTGCCAAAGTTGCCCTGGCCATCTACGAGAGGGTGGCGCATGGCGAAGTCCTGCCCCATGCGCACCATGGCCATGTAGACCGATTGATCGCCGTGAGGGTGGTACTTTCCGAGTACTTCCCCGACCACCCGGGCCGATTTTCGGTGTTGCCGGTCGTGGTGCAGGCCCATGTCGTGCATGGCATACAGGATACGCCGCTGCACCGGCTTGAGTCCGTCCTCGACGCGCGGCAGCGCGCGGTCGGTGATGGTCTCGACGGCGTATTGAAAGTAGGCCTGCTCCAGGTCGGTGATCAATGAGACTGTCTCTACCTGCATCCTCCAACGCCTCCAGCAAGTCAGGGATCACTGTCTTCTTCGTCCCCGTTCTCAACGCTTTCTTCCTCGCGCCAACGTTCCAACAGCCAACTGCGGCGGCTGCGGGCCGACTTGCCCATCAGGGTGCTGATGATCTGGTTGGCATGGTGCACATCCTCGACCGTCACCCGACGCAAGCTATCGGTAAAAGGACCATTATCGCCAACCTGAAAGACCGTCTCGCGCAACTGGTCGGGGTTCATCTCGCCCAATCCCTTGTAGCGCTGGACTGTCACACCGCTGCGGCCCCACTTCTCCAGAACGGCGTCTCGTTCGCGGTCCGAGTAGGCATAGCGGGATTGCTTCCCCTTGCGCACCAGATAGAGGGGCGCCACGGCCACGTAGAGCCGACCCTCTTCGACCAGGGGACGCATGTACCGCCAGAAGAAGGTGTAGAGCAGAGTACGGATGTGGTCGCCGTCCACGTCGGCATCGGTCAACAAGGCCACCCCGCCATAACGCATATCTTCGACGTGGAAATCAGCCCCCACCCCGCCGCCGACTGCGGCGATGATGGCCTTGATCTCGTTGTTGCTCAGCAGGCGAGTCAACTTGACCCCTTCCACGTTGAGGGGTTTGCCGCGCAAGGGCAGGATGGCGTGGTAGCGCCGGTCGCGGGCCATCTTGCACGATCCGCCGGCGCTGTCCCCCTCGACGATGTACAGCACCGTCTGCTCGGTCGGCGTGCCTTTGCTCACGTCGGCCAGCTTGCCCGGCAGGCCCGAATCGGCTGCATCCAGCACACTGCGGCGGATGACCAGCGAACGGGCCTTGCTGGCCGCCACCCGCGCCTGGGCCGCCGCCTGGGCCTGCTGGACAATGGTCTTGCCCAGCGAGACCTTCCCACGGAGCTGCTCCAATAGCCCCTCGTAGACGATGCTGTGGACGATGCCCTGCGCATTGTCGCTGGCCAACTGGGTCTTGGTCTGGCTGGTAAAGTGAGGATCGTGCATGGAGAGCTTGAGCACCGCCGTCAGCCCGGCCAGGGTATCGCTGCCGCGGATGCTGGCCTCTCCCTTCTCTTTGGTCAGTTTTTTCTCCGCGGCGAACTGGTTGATCGCCTTTGTCACCGCGCTCTTGAAACCAGCCACGTGCCTGCCGCCATCCGGGGTGGGAATGGTATTGACAAAGCTGACGATCTCGCTGTCGTCCACGCTGGTATGCCATTGGAACACCGCCTCGACAGTGACCCCGTTCTGTTCCCCACTGACCTCAACGGGGGCACGATGGATGGGCCTGCGGTCTTCATTGAGCCACTTGACGTATTCGACAAGGCCGCCATCGTAGCAGAAGCGCTTTTGGCGCTTTTTCTTCTTGCGGCCATCGGTGAATTCGACGGTCACGCCTGGCAGCAGGAAGGCGATGACCTGCAAGCGCCGGGCCAGGGCGTCAAAGTCGAAGTCGGTGATGTCCAGGAAGCGGGGACTGGGCTTGAAGGTTATCGTCGAGCCGGTGCCCAGGCTCTTGTCGGCGTGGGCTTTGATCACCTTCTCCTCCCCCTCCTGCCCCACCTCACCGACTACCTTTTGGGTAGCCGGGTCCAGAATCTGAACCGGGGTGGCGGGCAGACCGTCCTCGTGGCGCTGAAAGTAGATCACCCCATCCCGCTGCACCCGCACCTCCAGCCACTCCGACAGCGCGTTGGTGGCCTTGACGCCGACGCCGTGCAGCCCGCCGCTGGTCGAATAGCTGCCTTCTTTGAATTTGCCCCCGGCGTGCAACTCGGTGAAGATCAACTCCAGCGTGGGGCGGTTTTTTTCCGGGTGCATCCCGGTGGGGATGCCGCGCCCGTCGTCGGTCACGGTGAGGGAGCCGTCGGGGTGGATCTCTACGCCGATGTGGGTGCAAGCTCCGGCCAGAGCCTCGTCCACGGCGTTGTCTATTAGCTCGTGAGCCAGATGGTGGAGGGCAACCAGGCCAGTGCCGCCTACATACATACCGGGGCGGCGCTGGATATTCTCTGGGTATTCCAGCACCTGAATATCTTTGGTATCGTACTCTGTGGGCATAGCTGTCTCCTGAGAGAGGATAGCTCTATCCTAATTGTAGCACAAATGTTCTATTTTGTCAAGAGGAAGTTTCGCCGAATGTATTATATGTAACATTGGTTCGCTTGTCAAACGGCCTTGACGAGAATCACCCTCTGGAGTAAAATTAGGGAGGAGGCAAGAAGAGAGGGTGAGTATCATTACCTTGACCACCGATTTCGGACTGGCAGATGGCTACGTGGGGACGATGAAGGGGGTCATCCTGGGCATCGCTCCTACAGCCACCATAGTGGACATCTCCCACGACATCCCCCCCCCTTCCCCCCAAGATTGGGGGGTTAGGGGGGTGCGGGAAGCAGCTTATACCCTCTACACCACTTACCCCTACTTCCCCCAGGGTACCATCCACGTGGTGGTCGTAGATCCGGGGGTGGGTAGCGAACGGCGGGCCATCGCCCTGCGAACGCCCCAGGCCATTTTCGTGGCCCCCGATAATGGCGTGCTGAGCTACGTGCTCGTCCGTGAGAGGGTGGAAGAGATCGTGCACCTCACCAACCCCCACTACCACCTCTCCCCGGTCAGCCGCACTTTCCACGGGCGCGACATCTTCGCCCCCGCCGCCGCCCACCTGGCACGAGGCATCCCCCTGGCCGAGCTGGGCGAGCCTCTGATGGAGATCATCGCCTTTCCCCTGCCCCGGCCTCAAGTCCGCCCCGATGAAACCATCGTCGGCCAGGTCATCCATATTGACCGCTTCGGCAATCTGATCACGAGCATTATGGCAACGGACTTGGCTGATAGCTACCCGCTAAGGGAAGCTGTCGTCGAGATCAAGGGACAAAGTATACGAGGAATAGTCAACACCTATGCCGAGGTAGCGCCAGGCAAGCTCTTGGCCCTTATCGGGAGTTCGGACCACCTGGAGATTTCCGTGTCTGGCGGTAGCGCGTCCCGAACCCTGCAAGCAAAGGTGGGAGACGAGGTTTTGCTGAAAGTTAAGGGCCATGAGGATAGGCAATAAGATACTATTGGCAGGTCTGGTCATCATTGACCACCTGTTTGGTACAGGCTTCGTGGAAAGAGAAATAGCCCGCCGCAAGGCCAAGGTCGTTCGTTATGAGGCGCACCTGGCTGAACTCAGGGAGCGACTGGCCAAGCTGGAAGGGCTGCTGGAGGCTGCCAACGTGCAGCTTTGTCTGCTCTATCTGCAGCAGCGCGAGTTCTTGCTGCCCGATGGTTGGCTGCACTTCGACCCGGCCAACCCTCAGGAAGACCAGGGCCTCGATCTCTTGATTGACCATCTGGTCAAGCCTCGCCTGGCAGCCATCGAGATACAAGAGGTCGAGAAAAATCAATACACCTACAAACTCGAGCCCGATTGGGCAGCCATCGGCGATTTCCTGGCCCAGCAAGAAGCAGATGTGCAGCCGGAGGTAGCCGGGTGGCTAAAGACGCTAAAGAAAGGACTCCCAACCTGATGGAGAAATTTGTGATCGAAGGTGGACATCCACTCAGTGGCGTAGTCGTTCCCAGCGGCAACAAGAACGGGGCCCTGGCACTCCTGGCGGCCACGCTCTTGACCGACCAAAAGGTGGTGCTTGAGAATGTGCCCCGCATCAAAGACGTGGAAGCCATGTTAGCCATCATGGCCGATATCGGGGTGGACGTCGAGTGGAGCGGGGATCACGAAGTGACCGTTCAAGCCAGGGATTTGACCGCCACCCGCCTGGACCCCGATCTCTGTCGGGAAGTCAGAGCGTCCATCCTTTTTGCGGGTCCCATGCTGGCCCGCTGCGGTCAAATTGACCTTCCCTTGCCCGGCGGGGACGTCATCGGCCGCCGCCGGGTGGACACCCACCTGGCCGCCTTGCGAGCGTTAGGAGCTGAGATCGAGGTGGATTCCGGATACAAGATGCAGGTTGACAAACTACGCGGCCAGGATATCCTTCTCGACGAAGCCAGCGTGACCGGCACGGAGAACACCATCATGGCCGCCTGCCTGGCTGAAGGAACCACCATCATCCGCAACGCCGCCTGTGAGCCCCACGTCCAGGACCTGGCCCGCTTTCTGAACAGCATCGGCGCCCAAATCTCCGGCATCGGCAGCAACACGTTGACTATCCAGGGTGTGGGAAAGCTGGGCGGCGGCACGTGTCGGATCGCCTCAGATTATCTGGAGGTGGGCAGCTTCATCGGACTGGCAGCGGTGACCCACGGCGAGATCCTCATCAAAAATGCTGCGCCTGAGCACCTGCGCATGATCAGGCTGATGCTGGAACGTTTGGGGGTCAGAGTGGAGATTCGCGGAGAGGACGTTTTCGTGCCCGCCGAGCAAGAACTAAAGGTCGTCCCCGACGCTCACGGGGTTATCCCCAAGATAGACGATGGTATCTGGCCCGCTTTTCCCACCGACATGATGAGCATCGCCGTGGTGGTAGCCACCCAGGCCGAGGGCACCATCCTCATCCACGAGAAGATGTACGAAGGGCGGCTGTACTTCGTGGATAAGCTGATCTCCATGGGCGCGCGCATCATCCTGTGCGATCCCTACCGGGCGGTGGTGGTGGGGCCATCTAAGCTCCACGGCGAGCGGTTAGAGAGCCCCGACATCCGGGCCGGCATGGCCCTGCTCATCGCCACCCTCTGCGCCGAAGGGCAAAGCACAATTCGCAACATCGGCCAGATAGACCGGGGGTATGAGAGGATTGAGGAAAAACTGCAAGCTTTGGGAGCGAAAATCGAGAGGGTGAAGGAATGATGACCTCAAAGCCTGCTCGCCGAATCAAAGACCTGCCTCCAGAAGAGCGTCCAAGAGAGAAGTTGCTTCTGCATGGCCCCCAGGCACTTTCGGATGCTGAACTGCTGGCTATCCTTATCGGCTCTGGGACACCCCAGAAGTCAGCCTTGGCTTTGGGCGAAGAATTGTTGCAACGGTATCAGTCCTTCAGAGGGATGGCCGGACGTTCGCTGGACGAGTTCATGGCGATCAAGGGACTCAAAGAGGCCAGGGTTCTCAACGTCGCTGCTGCCTTCGAAATCGCCCGCCGGATTGTGGAACAGGTTCTGGCTCAGCAGTCTTCACAAACATGAGGTGAAATCACATGCCTGATCAAATGCTATCTGATCCATTCACTACCCAGGCTCATCTCACTGAGCGTTCGGTGGCCGCCAAGTTGTGCGAGTGGATAAACGAGATTATCCGCAATCAGAATCTCCCCCTGGGCGAAGCCTGGGTGGAAACTCAAGTCGCAGGGCGACTCAACGACATCCTACTTTCACGCTCCCCAGGCAGCCGGCAAGCCCTTTGTGTGGTGGAAGTCAAGCTTCCCTTCGTGGACCCCTTGAGTCAAGGTGTCATTGATTACGCCCTCGGTTATGCTCGCCTGTTGCAAGCCCCCTATGTCTGTACTTGCAACATCAATCAGCTCATATGGTTCCATACTGAGAAGCTCCTGGACCCGACCACCAGCCCGGGTGAGCGCATCATTGACCGCTATCACCTTTCGACCATCGCTGATCCGGACACAATCGTTCAACCCGCCGTGCGTTTGAGCATTCAGCAGGAACTGAAACGGTTTCTTGCCGATCTAGCTCAGGTGGTAACAGGAGAGCGGGTCAAGCCCAAGTTAGCTATTGATGACCTGCTCATCTTCCGCCTCTACAGCGCCATTGAAACCCTGGCTGTTCACTATACGACGCTGGTGGCCGAGCAAACGCAGAAAAGTCCAGCTTTTGCCCAGAAGTTGGCTGGCTGGTTTGTTGAGCAGGGTTGGAACTTCACCTATCAGACACAGGACTATGACAGAGTAGGCCGGCAGGCCGCCTATCTCCTGGTCAACAAAATCCTGTTCTACGCGGCATTACAACAGCAACTTCACTTGCCCCCTCTGTTGATCCCAACTGATCTCTTCGATGGGGGTATTTTGAAGGCTATCCTGCAAGCCTATTTCCAGAAAGTCCTGGATATTGATTATGAAACCATCTTCTCCACTGATTTTATAGATGGCCTGGCTTTCCCCGAACACTACGACGCCGTGGAAACGGTCAAAGAATTGGTGCTGGACATCAACCGCTATCAAGTAGCAAAGATCGGCTATGATGTGATTGGGCGCATCTTTGAACGACTGATCCCCGAAGAGGAGCGCCACAAATTGGGCCAGTACTTCACCAATCCCGATGTGGTAGACCTCATTCTTCGCTTCTGTAAGGCCTACGAGCCTGAGGCCAAGGTATTCGACCCGGCCTGCGGTGCTGGCACTTTCCTGGTGCGTGCCTACCATCAGAAGAAGATCGCGGATCCTCGTCTGAAACATGATGAGATCCTGGCGACCCTATGGGGATGCGATATTGCCAAGTTCCCTGCCCACCTGTCCACTATCAATCTGGCGGTGTATGACCTTAGCGTGCGGGAGAACTATCCTCGCATCACCCACAAGGACTTCTTTGATCTTTTGCCGACCACAGTAGAGTTTGCTCGTCCTCGCTTGGTGGAATTGGGCAACCTGGGGCTGGAAGAAAGGACAGTAGAGCATCCTCGCTACTTTGACGCTGTGGTAGGTAATCCGCCCTACACCCGCCAGGAAGAGATGGCCGACATCGCCGGGGGCACGGTTGGTTACAAACAGGACCTCATCAACAAGGCGCTCACCGATGTAAATGGCGAGCGGCGTCTGGCTGACATCAGCGAGCGGGCCGGCATCTACGCTTACTTCTTCGTGCACGGGGCTAAGTTCCTGCAAAACGGTGGTCGCTTCGGGTTTGTGGTGAGCAACGCCTGGCTGGACGTGGACTACGGCAAAGGGCTTCAGGAATTCTTCCTCAAGCACTTCAAAGTCCTGGCCATCGTTGAGAGCAAGGTGGAACGCTGGTTCGCCGATGCCGATATTAACACCTGCATCGTTATCCTGGAGAAAGCCAGTGGCGAGAGTCGCCAGCGAGAACGGGACGATAATCTGGTGCACTTTGCACAACTCCTGAAACCGCTTCGCCATTTCATCCCCCCGGCTGAAAGCGCCTGGGATCACCAGGTAGCCCGCCTGCAAGCCGTAGATGACCTGATGAAGTCCATCCTGAGCAAGTGGCAATACTACGAAGACGATACCATCCGCATCTTTCCCAAGCGCCAGGGCGAACTATGGCACGAGGGTTATGACGAAGAGGAAGAAAAATATGTGGGAAGCAAGTGGGGCAAATACCTACGGGCTCCTGAGATCTTGTTCCAAGTGTTGGAGAAGGGAAAGGGAAAGCTGGTGTCCTTGGAGCAGGTCGCCAGCGTTAGATTTGGCATTAAGACGGGAGCGAACGATTTCTTCTACCTGACCGAGGACGAAATCCGCCATTGGGGAATCGAGCGGGAGTTCTGGATGCACGTTGTGAGCAAAGAGGAGCTAGAAAGACTCCAGCAGACGCCGTTCTGGGACATGTTGAAGGAAGCTCTCTGGCAAGAAGGCGAGCAGTTTTGGCTCCCCAATTACGTGGTCAAAAGCCCTCGGGAATGTGAATCTATCCTGGTAGACCCTGCCCGGCTGAGGTCTCGGGTGCTTTTGATCCACAAGCCCCGGGAAGCCTTGGCCGGCACACGGGTTCTGACCTACATCGAGGAGGGTGAGCAGCGGGGTTATCACGAGCGTCCCACCTGTTCCCAGCGCCAGCGGGTCTACGACAACTGGGCCAAAGCCGAGCCTGAGAAGCGTCTGCCAGAACCCACGTATTGGGGATGGTATGATTTGGGTCATCAGTCACGCCTGGGGTTTTTGTGGCAGATGATCCATTTCTCACGTCATATCGTCCCAACCAATGTGACGGGGGTGTTCGTGGACCACAACTTATTCATAGTGCGACCGAAAGATGGCCGTCCGCTCGGCTGGGGAGCTATATTGAATTCTACCCTCTATATGCTGTTCAAAGAACTCTATGGCAGAGTCAATCTGGGGCAAGGGTCGCTAAAAACTGAGGGTGTAGACATCAAACGGCTACCTGTTCCCACCTTTGAACATTGGGCATCTCGCCAGCACAAGTTAGAACAGATTGTGAGTGGTTACAAGGCCAGAGATGTTTTCCGGGAAATTGGCGCACGGGAGCTTAATGGTGTAACCTTGGCTGGTATTCATCCCGACCGTCGTGCCCTGGACCGCTTAGTAATGGGCGACATCCTAGGGCTGACCGATGAGGAGCAATTAGAAGTCTACCGAGCCGTGATAGATCTGGTGCAAGCCCGACTGGAAAAGGCGAAAAGCGTCAAAGCTCAACGGCCTAGGATGAAAGGCGGCGTCAATGTAGACCAGTTCGTGCAAATGGTGCTGGATAAAGTGCCTGTGGCTCAATTGGCCGAACTTTATCATCAAGTCCAGGTAGGAGAACATGCACTGGTCAGTCTTCCCGTCTTCCGAACCTCGCCTCGCCTGGATAAAACGCTTTTTGGCTATGAATTGACCGATGACCGCCAGCGGCTGGAAGTGCTGAACGAAGCCCAAGGCCGTTACCTGGCAGCCTGGGCATTGTTAGGATTGTATGGTGAGGCACCTGTGCCTGCCGATGAAGCGACTCTAGCCGGGCTATTGCCACAACTGGAGAAGTTGGCGGAAGAAGCCAGGCAGTCCATCGAGCAATACCTGGGTTCGATTGTAGACAGAAAACTGCGAGACCAACTGGGGCGGGAAATACGGCGGAAGATGAAAGAGCGCGTCGTCTTCTTCAACTATCAAATAGAGGGAGGATGATAAAATGACACACCGTGGACTTCCTATTCCACCCCACTTCGACCCGGATAAAGTCGGTGAGGTCTGGAAAGTTCCTTACGAGGAACGGGCTGCGGAGGCCGAGAAGTGGGCGAAGGAGCATAGCATACCGCCCGCGGCCACTGACGGATTCAAGATCTGCCTGGTGGCGGTGGACGTGCAGAACACGTTCTGTATCCCCGGCTTCGAACTGTTCGTCGGTGGGCGTTCCGGAAGTGGCGCGGTGGACGACAACCGCAGGCTATGTGAGTTCATCTACCGCAACCTGGACGTGATTACCCAGATCGCTCCGACGATGGACACCCATCAGGCGATGCAGATTTTCCATGCTGTGTTTTGGGTCAACGACCAGGGCGAGCATCCAGCCCCCTTCACCCTCATTACGCAACAGGACGTGGAGAAAGGCCGCTGGAGGTTTAACTCTGCCATTGGTCATAGTCTTGGGATTGATGAGGATTACGCCCAGCGTCACCTCGTAAACTATACCAGGACGTTGAAAGAGGGCGGCAAATATGATCTGACCGTATGGCCCTATCACGTCATGTTGGGCAGCATCGGCCATGCCCTCGTCCCGGCCATGGAGGAGGTCATCTTCTTCCACAGCATAGCCCGGTGTAGCCAGCCGGATTTTCAGGTCAAAGGAAACAACCCGCTTACTGAGCACTATTCGGTCCTTGGCCCGGAGGTACTGGAGGGTCCTGACGGTGAGCCGATTGCCCAGAAAAACGTTAGTTTCATCGAGAGGCTGTTGCAATTCGATGCTGTCCTCATCGCCGGACAGGCCAAAAGCCACTGCGTGGCCTGGACGATTGACGATTTGCTGCAAGACATTTACGTTCGAGACGAGAGGCTAGCCGAAAAAGTGTACCTCTTAGAGGATTGCACCTCTCCAGTGGTTGTGCCTGGAGTTATGGATTACACCGCCGAAGCGAACGCAGCATTCCAGAGGTTTGCCGACGCCGGAATGCACGTCGTTCGTTCCACCGACCCGATAGATAGCTGGCCGGGCGTCACGCTTTGAGAGGAGAAACGCACCGATGGCCCAACACTCTGCTCATTCGATCCAACGTGCTCTCTCCGAAGACCGGGCAGACATCTACTTCGCCCGCACCCAGACTGTCTTGCAAAAGGAAGCACTGGACCCTGTGGTAACTATGGAAATCTTCCCCGGTCGGGATGGCATTTTCTGTGGCATCACAGAGGTGCTGGAGCTCCTGGTTGCCGTCCTGCCTGGGGATGCCGAGGTCTGGACCCTGGACGAGGGTGAGCCCATGAGCGAGGGCGAGATCGTCCTGCGTATCACCGCCCCTTACAGCTCCTTCGGCCTCTACGAAACAACCATTTTGGGCATCCTGGCCCACGAGAGCGGTTGGGCCACGGCGGCCCGAGAATGTGTCGAGGCCGCCGAGGGTGTTCCCATTATCAGCTTCGGAGCCCGCCACGTCCACCCCGACGTCTCGGCCAGGATGGAATACGCGGCCATCGTGGGTGGTTGCGTCACCGGCGCCACCACCGCCGGAGCCGAGCTGGCCGGCACAGCCCCGGCCGGGACCATCCCCCACGCCATGATCCTCATCTTTGGCGACACGGTGAAGGCCACCCAAGCGTTCGATAAACACATGCCGCCAGAGTTTCCCCGCATCGCCCTGGTGGACACCTTCAAGGACGAGGCAGAGGAGAGCCTGCGGGTAGCTGAGGCCATGGGTGACCGGCTGTGGGGGGTGCGGCTGGACACTCCGGTTGAGCGGGGTCGGGTCACCCCTGCTCTGGTCAAGGAGGTGCGGGCTCGCCTCGATCAAGCAGGCTTTCCCAACGTCAAGATCTTCGTCAGCGGAGGCATCACGCCGCAGCGAATTCGGCAGTTCATCGCCGAGGGAGCTCCTGTGGATGGCTATGGGGTTGGGAGTTACATCAGTGGGGCCAGGCCGATTGACTTCACCGGCGACCTCAAGGTGGTGGCCGGTAAGCCCCTGGCCAAGCGGGGCCGCATCCCAGGCATCACCCATAACCCCCGCCTCAAAAAGGTGGACTTATCAAAGCTTGACGCTTGACGTTTCACGTTTCACGTTTGACGTTTCACGTTTGACGTTTCACGTTTGACGTTTCACGTTTGACGTTTCACGTTTGACGTTTCACGTTTGACATAGAGCGTCAATACGCCTTATATGATACACAAACTTCGGTAGGCGGGAACAAGCCTTCTAGCTCAATCCACTCTTTCCCGTCTTCCCGATGTATCATCCCTTTCACCTCTAGCATCGTCAGAACCTTCCGTTTCTCCTCAAAGCCCAATAGGTCAATCCCTTGTGAGATTTTAGCCGCAAACTCCTCTATGGCTTCCATTTGCTCCTGCGTGATAGCCTCTGCTTTCAGCCGTTCTTGCATCCCCTGGGCTTCCCGCTCCCATTCTGCTATCTCTTTCTCTATGGCCTGACGGCGGCGGGTGTATTCAGCCTTGCTTATCCCGATGTCAGGGTCGAGGTATGCTTCGGTCAGAGCGTCAAGTTTGTGCTGTGCCTTGTCCTTTAATTTAAGCATGGTCTCCAGACGTTCAGTCAGCTTGACTTTTTGGTCTAGCACCTCGGCTTCCCTGGCTTTGTATCCTTCCCACAGGGCAGAAGGATTGAGCAAGATTTCTTTGACTGCTTCCCAAACTTTCTCCTCTACCAGGTCGGCTCGCAGGCTAGAAGTGGGATGGTGTTTCTTGTCGGTGTATTTGCCGCTGTCGTAGTAGTAACGATGGTCATTTGAGGATGTGCTAACGTAGGCATAGCCGCACTCAGCACAAGATAACATTCCACCCAACAGGTAAGGATGGCGGGTTTGTCTACGCTTCACCTTGCGGTTGTGGGCCAGGCGGCGTTTGGCAGTCTCAAAGGTTGCTCTGCTTACGATGGGAGGCACAGGAACGGGTATCCATTCGTCTTTGGGCCGAGTTTCTCTTGCGTCTATGTATTCACTTTTCTTCCTATACTTGTTGTAGTAAAGCGTCCCTGCATAAGTCTCGTTATTGAGTATGCAGCCGACCGTACAAGGTCGCCATTTTTTGTTGCCTGTGGAGGTCTTGTGTGGGCTGGCTGTGAGACGGCGAGCAATTTCGGAGATACTGAGGTCTTCGCCGTTTGTGTAGAGCTCAAATATCGTCCGTACAACCTGGGCCTCTCTCTCCTCGATGACTAGAGAACCATTGCCGTCGTGACGGTAGCCGTAAGCGGTAGTTCCACCGTTCCCCGCCCGTCCTTGGCGAGCTTTGCTTCGTTTTCCTCTGACCATCCTTTCGGTGATCTTGGCACGCTCATACTCGGCTATGGAGGCCCTGATCTGTTTCATTAGCCGTCCTTCGTCAGAATCTCCATAGTCGCCCTGGACGTAGTGAATCGTAATTCCCGCTTTGCCTAATTCCTCCTCTATGAGCATTTGATAGACAGCCTTGCGGCTGAGCCGGTCCAGGTCGTAGACGATAATGGCCTCGATCTCCCTTGCCTTGGCCATGTCTCGGATACGGTCGAGGCCAGGGCGGTCAAGGGTTGCTCCGCTAATGCCATCATCACTGATTTCAGCTACTACTGTCCAACCACGTTCTTCGGCATACTTGCGACCTGCTTCTATCTGCGAGGGTAGGCTATAGCCGTGTTTGGCTTGGTCTTCGGTGCTAACCCTGGCATAGGTTACTACTCGCATCTCAATCGCTCCTTTCCTCTATCAGGCATAACTGGTATGCCGTCTGATATTGCCTGCGCTTGCGGTACACCTTCTCAACGCCGTGTTCGCACGCTGACTGTTGCGGCATGACCGCCTTATATTCCAAGGTGCGGCCACAAAAGAATTTTTCCCGCTTCTGGTCCCAGGCCATGAAAGCGCAATCCACACAACGCTCTACTTTGCCCGTTTCCCCCATTTGCGTCCTCACCTTCTCAGTGCTATAATACGGGTGGGAGCCCCAGGCCCGCCAGGACACACGGGGCTCCCTGGGAGCGGCTGGGCTCTCGCCTTAGCCGCTCTCGCTGTTCCCTGCCCCTTTCAGGGCCTCTACTAGCTCGCGGGGGACAAAAACGCGCTTGCTCCCTTCGATGTAGTAGCCGTCCAAAATGTTCTCTCTGCCCTCCAGGATGGGCATACAGTCGGGGTGGGCAAAGAGATAGGCATCTTCGGCATACGTCGGGAAGGGGATCACAAAGACGCGCTTCCCCAGGCCGATCTCTTGTAGACAGTGCAAACAGATCATCCTTTCCTCCTCTCTTTCGTGAACCTCCAGAGTGTAACCAGCCAGCGGCGAAGTATGCTCCAGAGGTTTTCACATTCGACCAATCGAAGGTCACACCGCTCGACTTCAAAGCTCATAGACCACCCCCTTTCGTGTTTGCTGAGGAGGGGAAGGCCGTGGCCTTCCCCTCCAAAAGGCTCAGTTTTGAGCCAACACCCTCGATTTGAACGTGATCACCGTCCAGGCGTCCAGGTGGGCCAGGACGGTGAAGGCCAGCCGACGGGCATCCCAGACGTTGAAGGGAACGTTGACCATCGCTTCGGGTTCACCCGCTGGCTTCACCGCCC
>VGOG01000040.1 GCA_016875995.1 Chloroflexota bacterium | reverse complement strand
CCACCGCCCGGAACGGACAGGCTTCAAGGCCGGGGCGCTGCAACGAGGCCTGGAAACGGCCAGGGGGGAGTTCATCGCTATCTTCGACGCCGACTTCGTGCCGAAGACGGATTTCCTGCCGCGGATCATCCCCTGCTTTCAGGACCACCCCCGCCTGGGGCTGGTCCAGGCCCGCTGGGGCCACCTCAACGCCGACTACTCACCCCTGACCAGGGCCCAGGCCCTGGCCCTGGACGGCCACTTCGTGGTGGAACAGACGGCCCGCCAGCGGTCAGGACTCCTCATGAACTTCAACGGCGCCTCGGGTGTGTGGCGAAAGATCTGCATCCAGGAAGCAGGGGGCTGGCAGGGCGATACCCTGTCCGAGGACTTGGACCTGAGCTACCGCGCCCAGCTCGCCGGTTGGGAGTCTCTCTATCTGCCCAACGTGGTCTCCCCGGCCGAGATCCCACCGCAGATCAACGCCTTCAAGCGCCAGCAGTTTCGCTGGGCCAAAGGCTCCATCCAGTGCCTCCTGAAACACTGGCGTGCCCTGGTGAGAGTACGACGGCCGACCTTTGTGCGCCTGCAAGGGCTGTTCCATTTGAGCAACTACCTGATCCACCCGCTGATGCTGATCCTGCTGCTCATGACCCTGCCTCTGCTGCTTGGGCAAGGCATGGTGCGCCTTCCGCTATTTTATCTCGGCCTGGGCAGCCTGGGACCACCCCTGCTTTTCGCCCTCTCCCAGTGGGACATCTATCCTGACTGGCGTCGGAGGCTGGCCTATTTTCCCTTCCTGGCTCTGCTGGGCACAGGGATAGCTTTGAACAACGCTCTGGCCGTTGGCGAGGCCCTGACCAGACGGCCCAACCGTTTCCAACGCACGCCCAAGTTCGGCCTGGAACAGCGCACCGACCACTGGGCCGAGAGCCGCTACGCCTTGCCCCTCAACTGGATGACGTTGGGCGAGGCTCTCCTGGGCCTATATTCCCTGATCGCCGTGATCGCGGCTTTGGCCAAAGGCGACCACTACGCGGTGCCCTTCTTGCTCCTGTACCTGGGAGGGTTCGGCTACGTGGCCGCTCTGGGCCTCGGCTGGCCAGGTAAAAGAGGGCGCGGGAATGAATCCCCGCGCTTAAAAAAACAAAGCCCCGTCGGGGCTAAATTATAGCCCGCAGGGCTTCGTTCTCTCGGCCTGGGGGCTTCGCCGTGAGCTCAGCCGAACGGTTTAGCCCCAGGCTTTCTCGATTGGGCTCGTAGCCCGCCTTCCCTATATCTGGGCATGACAGACGGCGAGCCACAATATGGGGTTCGTAGTGGCGACTTCAGTCGCCCTGGTCCTGTTACGGACGACTCAAGTCGTCACTACGAACAAAATCGCCAATGTCCAGTTAGGATTCAAACGCTCTCGTCTTTCTCGACATCGGCGGTTTCTGGTGTTGGCTTAGGGGCCTTTGTGAGAGGAGGCTTGAACTCGGCACCCTCCATGATGATCTCACCACGGACGAAACCTCCCTCATCAACCAGGAAGGATTTCACGGTGATGTCGCCCCAGACGCGGCCGGTGGACAGGATCTCCACCCGATTGGCCTTGACGTTGCCTTTGACCGCCCCCGCCACCGAAACGTTGTAGGCGACGACGTCGGCCATGACCCTGGCCTCTTCACCGACGATAAAGTTGCCGCCCGTCTCCACCGAGCCCTCGAAGACGCCGTCAACACGCAGCCCACCGTCGTTCTGGACGGTGCCATTGAAATTGGTGGTGGGGCCGATCACCGTCTCCACCTGGCCCGGCGGGGGAGGCTTGAATTTGTTTCTCTTGAACACAGACACGGCTAGTTCCTCCTTGGAGATAATTTGGACGCTGTAACTGCTCAGCCACTGTTGTCATTGCGAGTTTTCCATGACGCATCGCGCCATCCGTAGGGGACAGAAACCACCGCCCATCCTGTCATTGCGAAGGCGCGGGGTTTGCGCCTGAAGCAATCTCCAGCTTGCGACGTAGGGGATTGCTTCGCTTCGCTCGCAATGACAGGTGGAAGTTTCTGGGTAGCGGTTTTTGCGAAGCAATCTCCTGCTCGTGGCTCGGGGATTGCTTCGTCGGCAAAAACCGCCTCCTCGCAATGACAGCCTGAGTAGTCACTGTACGCTGTAAATATACTACGCTTGGAGAGATTTGTCAACCAGGATGATGAAACTGCTGATAGCCACCCATAACCCCGGCAAGGTAAAAGAATACCAGGCACTGCTGGCCGGCCTGCCCCTGGAGCTGACTTACCCCGCCCAGGAGGGCCTGGACATCGAAGTGACCGAAACGGGGGAGAGCTTCGCCGAGAACGCCAGACTGAAGGCCGCCGCTTACGCCAGGGCCAGCGGCCTCCTGACCCTGGCCGACGACTCAGGACTGGAGGTGGATGCCCTGGGCGGCGAGCCGGGGATCCACTCGGCCCGCTACGCCGGCAACGGGGCCAGCGACGAGGAGCGCTATCGCCTGCTTCTGGAGAAGCTGCCAGGGGTGCCCTGGGAGGAGCGAACGGCACGCTTCCGCTGCGTCATCGCCGTGGCCACGCCAGCGGGGCAGGTTCACACCGCCGAGGGCACCTGTGAGGGAATCATCGCTTTCGCGCCCCAGGGAGAGCACGGCTTCGGCTACGACCCCGTCTTCTATTTTCCAGAACACGGGATGACCATGGCCGAGCTGCCGCCGGAGACCAAGAACAGGATCAGCCACCGGGCGAAGGCAGCGCACAACCTCCAACTTCTAACCTCCAACTTCCAACTTCTAATCGCAGGAGGGGACAAATGATAATCGTAGCCAGCACCAACGGCAAGGTGGGGATCTGGGCGGCGATGGAGGTGCTGAGAGGTGGCGGCACGGCCATTGACGCCGTAGAAGCCGGCATTCGCCTGGTGGAGAGCAACCCCGAAGATACCACTGTCGGGCTGGGAGGGATTCCCAACCTGCTGGGCGAAGTGGAGCTGGATGCCAGCATCATGGATGGGCGGACCCTGGCCGCCGGCGCGGTGGCCGCGCTGCGGGGCTACGAGCACCCCATCTCCATCGCCCGCAAGGTGATGGAGGAACTGCCCCACGTCCTGCTCGCCGGTCCCGGCGCCGAGCGTTTCGCCGCCGAGATGGGATTCGAGCGGCGTGAGCTATTGACCGAGAAGGCCAGGCAGACTTGGGAAGAGCAGTTGCGCAAGGCGATGCCAGAGACAGTGCTGGCGAATCTGGAGGGAGAGCCGGCCTTGCGCCAGTGGGTGCAACGGGTGCGAGAGTCACGGCGGGGCGGGGGCACGGTCAACTTCCTGGCCCAGGACGCCGACGGTAACATCTGCGCCGGGGTGAGCACCAGCGGCCAGGGTTGGAAGTACCCAGGCCGGGTGGGCGATTCGCCCCTCATCGGAGCTGGCAACTACGCCGACAACCGCTACGGCGCTGCCGCCTGCACCGGCCTGGGCGAGATGGCCATCCTGACCGGCACAGCCCACAGCGTGGTCCTCTACCTGAAGATGGGGCTGTCTCTGGAGGAAGCCGGACGCCAGGCTATGGAGGATTTCCACGCCCTGGCCGACCTCTACCAGGGAGCGCTGAGCATTGTGGCCCTGGACAAGGACGGCCACCACGCGGCCTTCAGCAACCGGGAAGGAACCACCTACGTCTACATGACCGGCGAGATGGACGAGCCGGAGGAGCTGCCTCGCGTGTCGGCCGCGTAAGGGCGACTGTAGGGGCAACCCTTGCGGTTGCCCTCACCAACCTTGCGGTTGCCCTCACCAATCGAAGGAGGAGGTAAAATGAACAAAGTTTACAAGGTCATAGCCACCGTTCAATCGGTGAAGGGACACTGCGGTTTCGGCCATCGAGTGGGGGACCAGGTCGTGTTCGACGGCCAGACGGTGCAGGGGCGAGTCTGCCTCAGCGCGCTCTACAGCTTCCTGCCCAAGGTGTTCGCCATGCGCTACGGGGCCGAGTTCCCCTGGCTGGAAGACAAAGACGTGGCTACCCACGCCTGCCCCGATGCTTCCAATCCCGTGGTCTTCGAGATAAGACGGGTGGAGGAATCGAAAACGGAGGATGCAGAGAATGATCAACCGCGATAGACTGGTTTCAACTTTCCTGAAGCTGGTTCAGATTGACAGCCCCAGCGGCCAGGAGGCAGAGATAGCACGGCACCTGATGGCTGAGTTGAGAAGTCTGGGCCTGACCGTCGAACGCGACGCCACGGGCAACGTCATCGCCCGCCTGGCAGGGGTAGGGCCGCCCATCCTCCTCAGCGCGCACATGGACACCGTCGGGCCGGGGCGGGGGGTGAAGCCCGCTCTCAAGGATGGGATCATCACCAGCGATGGCACCACCATCCTGGGCGCCGACGACAAATCGGGCGTGGTGGTCATCCTGGAGGTCCTGCGGGTATTGGTGGAGCAGGATTTACCCCACCCGCCCCTGGAAGTGGCCCTGACGGTGAGCGAGGAACAGGGGCTGACGGGTGCCAAGGGGCTGGATTTGACCACCCTTCGCGCCGGGGAGGGCATCGTCCTCGATAGCGGAGGCGAAATCGGCACCGTCGTCGTCTCCGCCCCCTCCCATGATAAGATCGGGGCCGTCGTGCACGGCAAGGCCGCCCACGCCGGCGGCGAGCCAGAGAAGGGCATCAACGCCATCGTGGTGGCGTCCGAGGCCATCGCCGCCATGCCCCTGGGGCGGATTGACGAGGAGACTACGGCCAACGTCGGACGCATCCAGGGCGGCACGGCGACCAACATCGTCCCCGACCGGGTCGAGATAGCAGGCGAGGCCCGCAGCCACGACGAGAGGAAGCTGGAGGCCCAGGTCCAGGCCATGACCGAAGCCTTGGAGAAGGCAGCAACGCGACACGGGGCTACGGTGGACTTAGACGTGGAGCGCTCCTATTCCACCTTTAAGCTCAGCGAGGAGGAAGGCATCGTGCGCAGGGCCATGGCCGCAGCCAGAAACCTGGGCCTGACGCCAGCTCTGGTGCCCAGCGGCGGGGGGAGCGACGCCAACATCCTCAACGCCGGGGGCATAACGGCCATCAACGTCAGCACGGGTATGGAGAAGGTGCACACGACCGAGGAACGCATCGCGGTGGCTGACCTGGTCAAATGCGCTGAGCTCCTGCTGGCGATTTTGGGGCTGGAAGTTGGAGGTTAGAGGTTGGAGGTTGGAGTAAACGATCCGAAGCGTCGGAGTCCCGAACTTGTTCGGGGCGTTGGGGAGTCCTACTCACCAGGACGAGGGGAGATCGTTCTGTCGGTGGCGATCCTCCTCGTAGCAGCCTTCTTTCGACTCTATCGCCTGGAGGCAGCACCGCCGGGCCTTCAGCACGACGAGGTCTTCCACGGCCACGATGCCTCTGTAGTGCTGCAAGGTAATCACCTCATCTACTTTGAATCCAACGCCGGCAACGAGCCACTGTTCGTCTACCTGGTGGCCGGCACCATCGCCCTGTTCGGCACTAACTACCTGGGCATCCGCCTGGCCGCCGTGCTGTGTGGTCTGGCCACCATCATCTTCACCTACCTGCTGGCGCGAAAGGCTTTCGGCTATCGGGTGGCCCTGCTGACGAGCGCTGGCCTGGCCGTCTCCTTCTGGCCGGTGTTCGTGAGCCGGGTGGGGCTGCGGGCGGCCAGCCTGCCGCCCCTGGCCGCTGCTACCGCTTATTTCTTCTGGGCGGGACTGTGCAAGAAGCAGGATGCAGGATGCAAGCGGAAGTGGGAGTGGATCTGCTTTGGCCTGGCCGGGGTCTTCCTGGGAGGAACCCTCTACACCTACCCTGCCAGTCGGATGATCCCCGTGGTCTTCGTCGTCTTTATGGTTTACCTGGCGTTGTTTAACCGCCTCCTGCTGTTAGAGCGATGGAAAGGCATTTTGCTCTTCTTTGCCCTCGCCGCTCTCGTCGCTGTGCCCATAGGGGTAGCCATCTGGACTCATCCGCGGGCCGACGTGCGCGTGCAGCAGCTCAGCCAGCCCCTGGCTATGCTGGCCCAGGGCGATCCCCGCCTGGTCATACGATTCACCCTGGACACCCTGAAGATGTTCACCTTGCGGGGCGATCCCGTCTGGCGCTACAACCTGGCGGGACGGCCCGTCTTCGAGCCCCTCGGCGGCGCCCTGTTCTACCTGGGCCTGGCCCTGGTTCTGCTCCGCTGGCGGCGGCCACGATACGCTTTCCTGCTGCTCTGGCTGCCCCTGGCCCTGGTGCCCAGCATGATCACCGACTGCGCTCCTTCTTTCCTGCGAGCCAGCGGCGCCTTGCCCGTGGTCTACGTCTTCCCCGCCCTGGCCGTCGAGGCCGCCTGGCGCTGGCTCGTCGAGCGATTCAGTAAGAAGGCGGTCTATGGCCTGGCCGCCGCCTTGCTGCTCCTCCTGGCCGGCAACGCCTGGTGGACCTATCGCGACTACTTCACCGTTTGGGCGCAGCACCCCGAAGTGCGCTTCGTCTACCAGACCGACCTGACCGAGGCGGCTCATTATCTCGACGACAGCGACATCGCTGGCCCGGTCTGCATCTCCTCCTCCAGCCCCCACGACCTGGATCCCTTCATCTTCGATTTCACGCTGAAGAAACAACGCAAGGTCAAATGGTACGATGGCCCCTACGGCTTAGTCTTTCCAGATGGAGGCCAGAGAGCCCTTTACATCTTCCCTGCCTCCACCCCTCTCCATCCAGGGCTGCAAGAGGAGTTTTTCCAGCGTGCCCGTCTGGTGGAGGAAAGGCGCTTCCCCGATGGCGAACTGGCCTTTACTGCTTACGAGCTGGAGGCCAGAGAGGTGCTCCAGGCCAAGATCGAAGTGCTGCGGAGCAGTTCCCTCGCGGTTTGGAGCCCAGAGGTCCAGTTCCTCCCCGGCGACCCCCACGGGCTGCGCCATCCCGTCGCCTTCCCGGTGGATTTCAACCACCGATTGGAGCTTCTAGGCTACGAATTGGCCGACGACACGCTATCTGCGGGGGAATGGGTCCATCTGACAAGCTACTGGCGAGTCCTGCAGGACGTCGCCTCGCCCTTGCCGCTGGCCATCTTCGTCCATCTGTTGGACAGCCAGAGCACCGTCTGGGCAGGGAGGGACATCCTGAGGGACATCCTGAGCGTCGCCACCGCCGGTTGGGAGGCCGGCGACATCTTCGCCCAGGTGCATCATTTTCCCCTGCCCCCCGCCATCCCAGCGGGCCAATATCAAGTGGAGATCGGGGTCTACTCCCGCGCCGACATGCAGCGTTTCGCCGTCTTCGAAGAGGGGCAGCCTGTGGCCGACAGGCTGTTGCTGGAACCAGTCAGCATCACGGGGCGGTGATTGGATATTAGATATTTGGATATTGGAGGTTGGAGGGTGGAGGAAATCGTACCTGGCCTGGTAGGTCAGAGTGAGATGGTGGTGCACGAGGAAAATACAGCCGGACACCTGGGGAGCGGGAACGTGGCCGTGCTGGCCACGCCAGAGATGATCAGGCTGATGGAAAAAGCAGCCGTGGCTGCCGTTGATCACCTGCTGCCCGAGGGACGCCGCACCGTGGGCGTGGCGGTGGACGTCCGTCACCTGGCGGCCACCCCGCTGGGCATGATGGTCCGAGCTCAGGCGGAGCTGGTCGCCATCCAGGGCCGCGAGCTCACCTTCCGCGTGCAGGCGGACGATGAGGTGGAGAGAATCGGCGAGGGGGAACACAGGCGGGTGATCATTGAGCTGGAGCGGTTCACGGAGAAGGTAGAGGCGAAGAGAGATGCGCACCTCTCGCTCTTGCCAGGTGAATGCAATGAGCGAATGGCGAATGGCGAATGGCGAATGGCGAATAGCGAATAGCGAATGGCGATGCGGTGGGGAGGTCTACGAATTTCATGGCCGCCTCGCTTTCAGATACTGGCACAGCATCTCCAGGGCGGCCTGGGAGGTTTGCTGTTTGTTCTGCAAGCGATCTCCCTGCCACAGACGTCGCTCGCAGCGCTCGAGGTCCTGGGCAGCCAGGGCCACGTAGACCAGGCCCACCGGCTTCTCGGGCGTGCCCCCGGTGGGGCCGGCGATGCCGGTGGACGAGAGAGCTACGTCGGTGCCAAGAAGGCGGCGCACACCGCGAGCCATCTCCCGCGCACACTCCTCGCTGACTGCCCCGTACGCTGAGAGGGTTTCGCCCGATACTCCCAGCACTCGTTCCTTGACCTCGTTTGAATACGCCACCACGCCGCCGACGAAATAGGTCGAGCTTCCCGGCACGTTGGTCAACTGGTGGGCGATCAGGCCGCCGGTGCAGGATTCGGCCACGGCGATGGTCAGCCCTTGTTCGGCCAAAAGCCAGCCGACCATCTCTTCTAAGAGGCGGGGGTCTTCTGACATGGACGTTACGTCTCTCTCGGTCTTGGTTTGGTTGTTAGGGCAAATCAGCTCCTGCCCCGACGGCTGTACCAGGCAGCCCCGATGATACCCAGGAGCAGGCCGCTGACCGAAGCAACGTGGGAGAGGAAGCTCAAGGCAAAACTGGTTTCGATGACCTTGAGGACCATCAGCAAGGGGGCGAGAAAACCGAACAGAACCAGGACAAAGGCGAGGGCGATGATTTTCTTAGGATGCATGGGTATCATCTGTAAAGCCAACAAGCTGTAAAGTGTTCAGGCTCCACCTCAAAATCCGGTGGCTCTTTCACGTCACACAAGCGTTCTATCACGTGGTGACAGCGGGGGTGGAAGCGGCATCCCAGCGGGGGATTGATCAGGCTGGGGGGTTCTCCGGGCGGCACGTCCTTGAAGGTGGCGGCATTCTCTGCATCCGGGTCAGAGGTTGCCGTCAGCAGGGCATGGGTATAGGGATGGCGAGGATCGCGCAGAAGTTCGTTAACCTTTGCTTTCTCTACCAGCTTGCCCGCGTACATGACGAAGATACGTTCCGAAAAGTAGCGAACGGTGGAGAGGTCGTGGGTGATATAGATGACCGCCAGGTCGTGGGAGGCTTGCAATCCTCGCAGAAGTTTGAGAATCTCCACCCGCACCGAAGCGTCGAGCATGGACACCGGCTCGTCAGCTACGATGAGCTTCGGCTCCAGGATCATGGCGCGGGCGATAATTACCGCAATCTCCGTAAAAGCCTAAGAATCTCCACCCGCACCGAAGCGTCGAGCATGGAAACTGGCTCGTCAGCTACGATGAGCTTCGGCTCCAGGATCATGGCGCGGGCGATAACTACCCGTTGCTGCTGACCACCACTGAGCATGTGAGGAAACTTGGTCACAAAGTTCTCGACAGGGGTCATTTTGACCTCTTCCAATACACTGCGGATGCGTTGCTCTCGTTCCGCTTGGCTTTTCATCCCGTTGATGATCATGGGTTCTTCCAGGATGCGCCGGACGTTCATGAAGGGAGGCAACGCGCCGTAGGGGTCCTGCTGGACGTAGCCCACCTGGGAGCGATAGAATTTCATCTCGCGGCTCCCCTTTGTGCTGAGCTCGATGCCCTTAAACGAGATTTCGCCCCTGGTGGGCTGGCACAGCCCCAGAATGGTCTTCATCAGGGTGGTTTTCCCGCAGCCACTTTCGCCGACGATGCCAATCGCCTCTCCCTGACGCAGGTCGAAGCTCACGCCATCCACCGCCTGCACGTATCCCGCGTGTCCAAACCCCCACCGCCTCAGCTCGAACCACACGTGCAAGTTCTGAATTGATAGCAGCACCTCATTTTTCACTTCGACAGGCATGTTATACTCCTAGCAACCGCGAGGGTAGTCCTTACTTTCCACGTTTCACGTTTCACGTTTCACGTTTCACGTTTGTCCTCACGCATACAACCAGCATTTGACTTGATGCCTGTGCGCCTCCACCATAGGGGGGTCTTCTTTGCACTGTTCAAAGCGCGAGGGACAACGCGGTGCAAACCGACAGCCCGGCGGAAGATCAATGAGGCTCGGTGGTTGGCCGGTGATGAACTCAGGCTCCTGGTCGCCTCTCAGCCTCGGTACGCTGGCCATGAGCTTCTGTGAGTATGGATGGAGGGGTTCGGTGAAAAACCGATACGCGTCGCTCACCTCCACGATCTGGCCGGCGTACATCACGGCCACGCGGTCTGCCAGCTCGCTGGAGGTGGCGATGTCGTGGGTGATGAGAATGAAACTTATCTCCAAATCCTGCTTGATGCGTTTGAGCAAGTTAAAGATGTTCGCCTGGGTCAGCACATCCAGCGCGGAGGTCGGCTCGTCGAGGATGACCAGGTCCGGCACGGTAGTCAGGGCCATGGCAATGGCCACCCGCTGTCGCATGCCGCCGCTCAACTCAAACGCATAGCGGTTCAGAAAGTCAACCGGCACCCCGACGCGCTGAAACATGGTGCGGGCCTGAGTCAGCGCCTTATCCTTTTTCACCGCGGAATGTACCATCATGGGCTCGGCCACCTGATCCCCCACTTTGAGGACCGGATTCAGAGAGTTCATGGCCGCCTGTGGTACCAGCGACATCTTGACCCACCTGACCTGCCGTCGGAACTCCTCATCCCCCAGACTCATCACGTCCGTACCGTCCAGATAGACGTGGCCGGAGTAGGCATCCACGTTGCGGGGGAGGAGCCGCAGGATAGCCTTGGCCAGCGAGGTCTTTCCACAGCCCGATTCGCCGACGATCACCACGGCTTCTCTGTAACCGAGATCGAAGGTCACGCCATCCACCGCCTGAACAGCCCCTTGGGTGGTGCGGAAGTACAGCACCAGGTCTTCGACACGTAATAACGCATGATTTTGCTGCATCGTCGTTACAAATCCCTCAGTCTGGGGTTGAAGATACGGTCCAAAGCAAAACCGACCATGGTGAAACCCAGTCCGGTCAGCATCAGGAGCGCGGCCGGTTCCAGCACCCAGTAGTAATAGCGATTAAACAGGGCGCCTTGCGAGTTCGCATCGTTGATCACCTTGCCCCAGGTGGGAAGGACGGGGTCGCCCAGGCCCAGAACGGCCAACGAGGCCTCCAGGAAAACGAAGGTGGGGACCAGGACGACGAGCTGCGGCACCAACAGGGGGACGATGCGCGGCACCAGGTAGTGAAGAATGACGCGCCAGTTCCCAGCACCATAAGCCTGGGCGGCTTCGATGTACGGCGATTCCTTGACCTGGAGAAAGATGGCGCGGAACGTCTTGATGCTGGAGCCAAAGATGCTCAGGAGGATGACCAACCCCAGGATGATCCAGATGCTGCGCGAATAGAGCGTGCCCACCATGATCAGGATGGGCAGTACAGGCAAGATAAGGTTGACCTCCGTGATCCGCTGGATGGTGGCGTCAACCGCCCCGCCAAACCACACCCCAATGGCGGCGATGACCATGGTCGTGACGGTGCTGCCGAGGGCGGCCAGGAGGCCGAAGGCCAGGGCGACGGGCGTGCCCCACAGCAAGGCCACCATCAGGTCCCGGCGGCGGTGGTCGGTGCCACCCAGGCCGTGCACCTGACCGTACACCACCAACTGGGCGTCCACGTCACCCTCCTCCTCGAACACCAGGCCACTGACCTGGAGCTGGTAAGTGCCCTTCAGAGGAACGGGCACCCCCTCCTGCCCACCCCTCGCAGGGGGGGGATCAGGATTGGCGAACAGCGCCACCTGGGGTACCTGCCCTCCGAGCCGGCGCACCAGACGGGTATCCAGAGCGAAACGGAAGGCATCGGACCAGCGGGGCGAGATATCGCCGACGCGGATGCTGCGGCCATCAGGCGTCAACCAGGCCATCTCCACGTGTGGCTGTCTTGCTGCATATTGGGCGGTGAAGAAGACGATGATCTCCTGCGGGAAGTCATCGTAGGGGAAATCGAAAGTGAACGTGATGGTCACGTCTTTTGCCCCCGGCAAGACCTCGGTGCTCTTCTCCGCGGAGCCATCCCGACTGCTGAGGACGATGGTCCTGGGAAGCTCGGCCCGCGAAAACAGGTTGGCCCATACCGGGCGGGCGTTGCGTGGGTTTTCACGCACCACCTCGTCACCCCCACGCCAGAGCCGGATGGCCTCGCTGTAGGGTATGGAGATCACGGCGTAAACGGCCACGATAAGCAGCCCGGCGATAATCACCAGGCCGACGATGGCCGAGGGGTACCGGGCCAGGTCGCGGAACACACGCTGTAGCCTGGTCATACTCTTCTGCCTCCCTCGCCAACTCGCACGCGGGGGTCAATCAGGGCGTAGATGATATCCAGCAGAAAGACGGTGATCCCCAGCAGGTAAGCGTAGATGACAGTGACGCCCACGATCACCGGGGTATCGTAGAGACCGATGGCCCGAAACAGCAGCCGGCCGAGCCCCGGCCAGTTGAAGACCGTCTCCAGGATGATGGCCCCGGTCCAGAGGGCGATCAGGGTGAGAGCAAAGCTGGTGATGATCGTGGGCAAGGTTGGCCTCAGGATGTAGCGCTGCTCGATCATGCTGGAGGAGAGACCCTTGGCCTTGGCCATCTCCACGTAGTCTTCGCTGGAATAAATGAGGAAGAACGTGCGCCAGGTGTAGATGGTCAGAAAGACTGCGCTGATGACGATGGCCGTCACAGGCAAGATCAGATGTTTGAGCAGGCTGAGGGCATACGGCAGAGGCTCAGCAGGCGGTGGCGCGCCGACCATTCCGCCAAAGGGCAATACACCCAGCAGCGAGGCGAAGATCAGGATCAGGAAAATGCCGTAGAACCAGCCCGGCGCGGCTGACGTAGGGGCCAGGGCGACGACGGCCCTGTCCAGCAGGCTACCATACCTGCGTGAGAGGGAGAGCGCCAGAAAGACGCTCATGAAGAAGAGGAACATATTCGCGGTGGCAAACAGCAGCAGGGTCGGCGGCAGGCGTTCCAGGAGGATGAGCCGAACCAGCTTCGAGCCAGTATCGCTGGTCAGTTGCTCGGCACGTCCCAGGTTGAGAGTGAGGGCATTGGTCAGGAAGCCGAAGGTGCGCACGATGAACGGCCTGTCCAGGCCCAGTCGCACTTCCTCAACGATGGCCATCTCTTCTATTAGTTGGTTCCGCTCCGCTGAAGTCAGGTGCCGATAGGCCGGATCCAGGCCAATGGTAACAGCCAGCCCTTCGCGGATCTGGGCCCGCCGGATTTTATCCACGTGTCCACCCATATTGGCAATGAGGATGGTCAGGTACACGCCGACGACAATGGTGACGAAGAGCGCAACCGTCTTGACGATCGTGTATTTGGCGACTCTAACCAGGGTATTGGCGGTGGTTGTCCCTGTCACAGCCGCTTCGTCGGTCTCCATCAAAGGCAAGGTTGTCTCAACCATGATTCTTCTCTAGGTACTAAACAGGGGCGAGGCGGCGCCTCGCCCCTGTTGTATCACGTAGCTTGAGCGAAAGACGAATCTACCAGGGCACCCGATTCTCGGAGGGACACCAGGCCCGGTGCCCCTCCGAGCGACCGTCGGAAACTCGGGCGCTGCCCGCCTACGGGGCCGTCACGAACAGGGTAGAATCGAAGCTCGGCAAGGCCACCCGCTTCGATATGACGATCACCTCCAGTCGGTTCGAACCCGCCGCCAGCTTGCCGCTCACGTCGGCACCAACCACGGCCTGCCAGTGACCATCGGCCACGGCCTTGGCCTCCCCAACGTGGACCAGCTCGCCCGCGGCATCGAACACCAGGAACCTGACTTCGTCAATGTCGGCGACCGGGTAGGGCTCGCCCTCAAAGGTGACGAACACGTCGTAGGTGGCCTCGGCGCCGATGGACACACGGGCCGGACCGTCCACCTCCACCTCGGCGAGGGCCGCCGCAGCGAAGCGCTCCCACTTATCGGCCGAATCGGGGTAATCAGGGTTGCGGCTCATGACGACCATGCCCTCCACCGGGAAGGCCCGCTCCAGGTAGAAGACCCCGCTGCCGATCCAGAAGTGACCGCGCGTGCGGTGCCACTCCGCCAGGTTCGCGTACCGGGTGGTGGCTTCCTTCTCGGTGACGAACTGGCCCAGGGTCGGCCCGTAGGGGATGTATCCCTCCGCCTTGGCCTCGTCCAGTTGCGCCTTCAGGATCGCCAGGGTCGGCCCCGAGACGTAGCTCATCTGCTCCACCTCGAGCTTGGTAGCCTTAGACTCCGAGAAGACCGCCTCGCCCTTCCCGTCGGCCAGGACGCCCAGGGCCATGGTGTGCCAGGCACCCTGCCCGCGCTGGTAATACGGCCACCAGGACCACACCCCAACCAGGCCACCCGCACTCACCTCGGCGTCCAGGTCGAAGGCGTCCGTATAGCTTTCGATGACCAGCGGATTGGTCGAGAGAATGCGCACCCCCTTGAAGTGCCCCATGAACGATTTGAAGGCAGGCACCGTGGCCTCGTCGTAGATGGCGCTCTCCTCCTTGGGCCGGTCGAACCCATGGCCATTGATTCCGAGGATCATGAACATCACCACGTCGCCCACGGAGAAGGGGCTGCCGTCGTGCCACTTGACCGTGTCGTAGAGGTCGGCCGGATAGTGGACGACGACCCGCATCAGGGCGGTCTGCCCCTCGGGGTGCAGCTCACCCACGGTGATGAACCGCTGCTCGGCTGCGTCCCAATCCGCCCAGGCATCCGCCGGCACGGTGATCTTGGGGACGAACTCCAGGCTCACCCAGTCGAGGGTTCGGCCGACGGGCAGACCCTCCTGGACGAAGACCTCGGCCCGCTCCACTCGCTGTGGCCAGCGCAGCCCGGTGTGGGGATCGGGGAGCACGGCGGTGTCGCCAGTGCCTCGGTAGAAGAAGTGATCGTAGACCCAGTTACTGCCGTCAACCGGGTTCCACGGCGCGGTCAGGATGCTGGGCATGGCGATCTTCATCGAGCCGCCGACCTCGCCTTCCCGCCGCAGGGTGTAGGGCCAGATCCACGAGCCGTACACGCCAGCATACAGGTCGGCAGCGACGACGACTTCCGCCCGCCGCGGCGACATGCCGGCGCGGTCAGTCAGCCAGACACGCTGCGACTCTTTCAGCGCCAGCTCCAGGGTCCGGCCCATCATCTCCCGGCGCTCATCCAGGGTCTTGAAGTCGTTGTTGTCCAGTCGCTCGGCCAGCTCGTAGAACTCGGGATCGTTCACGTAAGCCTGCCACAGTGGCCGGGCCAGGCCCATGTCGGTGTAGAAGTAGGCGAAGTTGCCACCCAGGTCGCGCGGAATCACAGTGGTGATCCAGCCGCCGGTGTAGATGTGGAACAGGCCAGCGGCCGGATCGCCGCCCATCCAGATGGGCGAGGCCTCGGCCGCCTTCTTGTAGTCACGCACCGTGGTGAAGCCGATGTCCTCCAGCAGGGTAGCCACGTAGTCGCCGATCTGGAGCCGGGTGTCCTCCGTGCGGATGAGGAGGATGATCTCCACCGGCTCGCCCTGGTAGTGCCACTTGCCGCCTACCAGCTCGGCGCCCAGCTTCTCCATCTCCGCCGAGATGACGGCGGTGGCCCTCTCCTTGTCGTGGGCGTACGTCAGCTCAACCTTCCGCACCACGTCGGCCAGCTTGGCGTAGTCGTTGGAGGCCTTGTTGAAGGGCACCCACCGCGGGACGGCCATGCCGCCGTAAAGCTCCTGGGCGATGAACTCGCGATCCACCAGCCAGTTCATGGCCTCGCGGATGGCGGGCACGGAGAAGGGATTGAGCTTGCCGGTCCCTGGGAAGACCGGACCAACCGGGTTGAAGCTCAGCTCGTCGTACGAGCCAAAGGACCGGTCAAACGCCAGCGCGGGGGCTGCCTCGATCCTCTGGGCCAGGACTGACTTGGCGATCGCGTAGGCGTAGACGTCAATGTCGCCGACCTCGAGTCGGGAGACCGCGGCGTCGTCGGACGGCTCCTCGACCACGACGATCGTGTCCAGCCAAGCGCCCTTGCGGACCACCGGTGCCGGCGTAGGCGTGACCAACACTTCCTTCTCCACCTCTTTGACCACCTCTTTCTCGACCGGCACTTCTTTCTCGACCACTACGGTCTTGACCACCTCTTTCTCGACCGGCACTTCCTTGATGACCTCCACCACCTTCGGGGCCGGTGGAGCGCAGGCCGGGAGTATCATGGCCGCCATGGCCACCAAGGCGATCAGGGTCATCCATTTCTTGTTGCTAAACATTCTTTTCCTCCTTTTTTGGTTTGTGTTGCAAGATGCGAATCAACCTGGGGGCGGAGGTTCCCTCGGCCCCTATCCTTTCCGTCCCGCTTCATCACCCCCTCTCCCGATGTCCACCACTGAAGACCACCTTTCTCCAGGGCCTTAAGCCAGCGGCAAACAGCTCTCGCCGTGGGTAGATAACAGACCGCCCGCCAGCCACCTCAGTCTAAAAATGACTTCCCTCGTCGCCTGGTACATTGGTCATATTGTACCACAATCGAGAGAGATGTCAAATCCCCGTCAATAATACTCTCACGACCCTCAAAAGGTTCAGATATCTGGCACGTAGATGTCAGGAAGCAGGTTTCCACGATCATAAGGCTGCTCAATGCAGCCACGACCAGGCGGAAACCACAATTGCAAAGCGTGGTTTGTCGTGTTATAATACGGCAGATTGACGAGGGTCACTACAAGCAATAGGATCGGAGCAGATGACGCCCAACACGGTTGGGCTACTACCCATTTCCGCGACATCTCTACCGACTAAGGAGCGGAAAATGACTGCTATTACCTTTGGACAAACCGGGCTCACCCTACCTGGACATCATGCTCATCCACTGCGTGGGTCTGAGCTGGATTGAACCAGCGCGGAAAGCGTTGGAGGTCCTGGCGCAGGACAAGGCACGAGGGCTGGTGCGGGCGGTGGGTTTCTCCACCCACAGTGCCGAAGTGACTCGACAAGCGGCCGAATGGCCGGAGGTAGAGGTCCTGCTGGCCATCGTCAACCCCACCGGCACCTGGAGACCAAACGAGCACATCGAGGACGGCACCATCGCCGACGTGCTGCGCGCCCTGGAGCGGGCTCACACTGCCGGCAAGGGGATCTACGCCATGAAGGTGCTGGGTTGCGGCGCCCTGGCCTCCGACCCGGCTGAGGCCATCGCTTTCGCTGCCCGGCTGCCCTACGTGCACAGCCTGTGCATCGGCATGCGCAGCCTGGAGGAGGTGCGGCGCAACCTGGCTTTGCTAGGGGGAGCAAGGCCGCCTGTGGTTACGCTCAAGACAGGGGAAAACGCCACGAGGTGAGGGTCGTGACTGGCCAAGAGCAGGATATGTGGAGGTGTTCTGTTCTCAGCCATTGTCGTGGGACAAAGCAACGAAGTGGATGACGTTGTACGGCTCGTCCTCAATCCAGACGCTACTTCCCCAGGCAATGTCCTCGACGAACCGCTTAAAGACCCGTCTGGACGGAAAGGCAGATATGTAAATCGCCTGTACGCCCAGGGTCTCAGGGCCGGCAACGAGCGCCTGCAATTGAGCAAGCCGTCCTGGAGTGACGGAGCCGGAGGAGACGACCGCCTCGACGACGAGCAAAGCCTGTTCTTCCGGACCATAGAGGATAACGTCAGGCAAAGCGACACTTACGCCTATCGGCAAATTCAAGCGCCGCATCAAAGAGCGGTTCTGGTAGCCGATCCTGGGAGCTGTATCACCCAGGTAAACTACTTGCGGGTGTTGGAGAAGGGCCGGACCCAATGTCTCTACCACAGCCTTCTGTAGCAGATTGTGGCGTCCTGGGCTGAGAGTGTGGACCTGCCCTGGAGCCAGCACGACGGGAACATCCCGCTTGAGGTCCGGTTTCCGTCTGGGAAGCCCTCGTTCTGAGAGGCGTAGACGTGCAATCAACTCATCACGCTCTGGTCCCAAGGGCAGCATCAGCAGGCGGGCAAAGTCCGGGTGAAGCCGATAGTATGTGTTGGGGTCGTTGGTGCTCAACTGGTGACGGATCACCCAACCGGCTTCCATCAGTGGACGTAGAGAGGCCTTGCGGTATGATTCGCGGGTGTTCTCCGCCACGGGACGACCGATGTCCCGTCGCACGAAGTTCAAGATGTCGTGGATACGGGCCCCATCGGCCAGACAAGTGTGCCCGGCAATCAATTCCTCGCGCGGTGTAGTGTTGGCAAGGGCCAGGATACAGACAGCCGTCTGCTCGGTGATCCGGCGGGATGGAAAGTTTAACTCTTGCAGCAGTGCTTTGATTTCGTCAACGGTCATCAAGGTGCTCCAAAGCCCAGTGATTCTCAGCCAGGGTTTTCTGGATGAAGTGAAGTTCGTCGGGAGTAAGGCTGTAGGCTCCCGCCACCTGTTCGTTCAACCGTTGCTCCAGGGGCACCATGGCGACAGGGGCTATGGTGTCTTGCAACTGCCGGGCCAGGGCAGCAATTTGAGGCTCTCGATCACAGCGGGGGATAGGCATCAGGTTGAGCTCCGTGGCTGAGACCTGGGTGTTGCCGTTCATAGCGCGGAAAAAGAATTCGATCACATCAGAGCAAAGGATACCCAACAGATAGTAAAGGTCAATAGGAGGAGCATCGGGATGGGGCTGGATCACGTTGAGGTGGTTTTCCACGAAGTATCCCGCCACGTGTTCTATACAGAAGGATTCTGGGATACAGGCCACCAGACGGTGAGGTTGCTCCTCGGCTGTCACCCGCTGAGCCAGCAGGCTCAACCCTTTGTTCACCAGCCGGTGGGTGCGTGAGTTGACTTTCAGATACGAAGGCCGGGTCTCGCCAGCGCTGCCGAAAGCAAAGCTAAATCGGCCCACATCAGTGGCCCATACCAGGGGCAGCGTGTCGGCTTCGGGGCCGGAGCGAAGAAGAGGTTTGACCCGGTTCCATACGATAGGGCCAGTCTTGGCTGGGCAGCCGACAGCCGGGCTGGATAAGAGGGAATGATGGCTGAGGATCTTGTTCAATATCTCATAAGTACGCCGGGTATCGGCTACAAACCACACGCTGATGCCGTTCAGATGACGAACGACCTGGGCTTGGTTCACCTGGGCGGAGGATGTTTGCCGGGTTTCCAGGTCTATGACCGAACGGGCTATCGCCGTTTTGGCGGGACACGGAGGAACCGGCTGGCGCTGCAGAGTCAGTATCATTGTACCCTGCAGGACGTTCTCAAAGACCTTCCTACGCTCGGCGATCAAGGTAACTTCTCGCAAGATGGCCTGTTTCTCGATGAAACGCCGCAGGTTTTTGAAGTACAACCCGGAGAGCATCGAACGGGGAACGATGTAGCCCAGGACACCACCTGGCCTGAGCATCTCCAATCCAGCATGGAGGAAAAGGCCATAGGCATTGGGATGGCCGTATAGAGAAGCCCGAAAGACCTTTTTCAATTCTCCGTTCAGCCGACCGATCTTGTGATATGGCGGATTGCCTACCACGAAGTCAAACGAGTCTGTCAAACGCAGAGGGGGCGTGTCGTAGGAAAAAAGCCGAGGAGCGCCCAGCTCGGTGGCAATAGTTCTCAGCGTATCCAGACAATATATCGGCAGAGCTGGCAGAGAGGTATCAGGATGTGCACCGGCCCAGAACAGGATGGCCGGGGTCAACAATAAACTCAAATTGAAGCGAGCGTACAGACAGGCGATAGGGTCAACGTCCACGCCCACAAAGGCAGCCTGCACTCGCGGATACCACGCTTCGATAGGATTGCCGGCCCGCCGCAAGGCCGCCAGGTAGACCCTGATCGCCTCTATCAGGAAGATGCCGGATCCGCAGGCAGGGTCGGCCAGGCATCTGTCCAGAATATCGGCCTCTTCCCGATAACCTGCCGCGTCCAGGATGTACTTCACGATGACGCTAGGGGTGATATACTGGCCCAGACGCTTACGCATCTCCTGAGAGACCAGGTGCAGATAATCGTGCACCTCCAGGTTCTCGGCGTAATAGGTGTCGAACAGGGTGCTTTCTTGCAGAAAATGCCCTGCAGGATGCCGCTCGACCTGAGAAGTTTGGGTAGGTTCTCTCAAGAGAGACTGGCATAGGGGGACTACCCTGGAAGCACCGAGCGATAGACCAAGTCGCCCGGCCTCTCGGTACAGGTGCGCAGCCAGCGCATCGCGCAACTTGCCTGACATGGCCTGTTCATCAATTGCTACGTCCTGTCGCCTGGTCATCTTTCGATCCTTGCACCACAGTTCTGATATCTTGGATACAATTATATCATGGCAACAAAACAAAAGCAAATAGGTGGGGGGGATTCATCGTGAGAAATGTGCCAATCTCGCCGAGCAAAGTGCTGCGTGAAGCCCTCATCGCCCTGCTGCTGGTGCTCCTGCCGAACCTGGTGATGGTCGGGGTGGGGCTTCTGATGCGTGGCCTGACTCGTCAGGTAACAGAGGCTCAGGCTGCGGGGCAGTTCGGGCTGGTGCGTTTGCTGCGCCAGGTAGGGTTATACACCTTCATGCTGCTGCCGACCGGCCTGTGGCTATGGCAGCGTCGGGCCGGATGGGTGGCCTGCGGCTGGGGGCAGGCACGGCCAGGGCGAGCGGTTGGGCTGGGGGTGCTGCTGGGGGCAGTGGCCCTGCTCCTGCGTGCGAGGCCTTTCACCCCGGAGCGGATGGCTATCCCAAACACCTGGTGGGCACTGGCCACCTACGCTGTGGTCGCCTCGGCCGAAGAGACGCTCTACCGCGGCTTCCTGCAGGGCCGGCTGGAGGCCTGGCTGGGGCGCTGGTGGGGGTATCTGGCGACGGCTCTGCTGTTCACCGCTGTTCACCTCCCG
The DNA here is from genome assembly GCA_016875995.1 of Chloroflexota bacterium. Lineage (GTDB taxonomy): Bacteria > Chloroflexota > Anaerolineae > VGOG01 > VGOG01 > VGOG01. The sequence goes on along the minus strand of VGOG01000040.1, from coordinate 1,166 downwards.
GCGCGGCTGCTGGGCGGCGAGCCGCTGACCCAGTCGCTGACCTACGCCACGGTGCAACTCCTGCCCATGGCCCTGCTCTTCGGCGGGGCGATGCTGGCAGCCAGGCACACCGCCACACCGACCCTCCTGCACCTGGCCTGGAACTGGGCCAGTGTGTTGCGGAGCGGGTGACCAGGGAGGGAGGCCGGGAAAGTGAAAGCCTGGGTGAAAGAAGCATTGATGACCCTGATCGGCCTGGGCGTGCTGGCCCTGCCCGACGCCTGGGAAGGGCCGCTGCTGTGGCGCATCAGCGAGGGCCACGCCGTCAAACTCCTGGACGCGCTGGGCCTTGTCTTGCTCGTCCCCGGAGCGGTGCTGCTTACGAGACGAGCGGTGGGGGTGCTGGCTCGCACACGGCCTGGGATCGTGTTGCTGCTGAACCGAAAACACAAATGGAGGGTAGATAGGATGAGCCGACCCAGTCCAACCATCAGCAGCCCCAACAAATACGACGCCTATTTTCGCCAGGCCCAGGAGTTCGCTGAACGTTTGGCCACCTGTGAAGGTGTGGTGGGCGTGCTGCTCAGCGGCGGGGTGGCGCGGGGCTACGCCGACCACTTTTCTGAACTGGACCTGGCCGTCTACCTGACGCGGCCGCACTTCGACGACTGGACGCGGCGGGGCCTGGCCCCCTTCCCCGAGGGCGACTCCTACCTCGATGGCTGGCACGTGGACTTCGACTACTTCTGCTACGAGGACGAAATCGAGGCCGAGTGGGAGCACACCAAACGCTGGGATCGCTCCTACGCCGTCGTCCTGTACGACCCGCAAGGGCTGATGCGGGAGATGTTGGTCCGCAAGGCCATTCTCACCGAGGAAGAGAAACAACGCCTGACCGGCCATCACCTCATCCTCTACGGCGAGTACTTCTGCAACCTGGTCGTCCCCTCCTGGCTGCATCGAGGCGACCTGTTGGCCGCCCACCATTGCTTGAACACTGCCCTCGACAGCCTGATCAGAGCTGTCTTCCTGGCCAACGACGAGCTGATCCCCTTCGACAAGTGGACCCTCAATCTTTCCTACACGCTGCCATGGACGCCGCAGGACTGGCGCGAGCGGGTGGAGCAGACGCTTCTTGTGCGGGAGGTCTCACGGGCAGAGGTTGAGCGCCGCTGCGCCCTGATCCG
>VGOG01000039.1 GCA_016875995.1 Chloroflexota bacterium | reverse complement strand
TTCCAGGTCGGATTGGGATTGACCTTCGGCTCAATCAAATCTTCCTCGCTCATATTGTGCTCCTTTCTGGCTGCTATGAAGTTCGTCATGATTATTTGCAGGACATTATAGCATTTTTCGTGATTTCTGTACCGTAACCTAACATGTTGAACAGTTGATGCTGAGCCGGCGGGTGTACTCATTGGGCGACAGCCCGTCCAACTCAGCACCTTGATGCGGACGGTCATTGTAGTATTCAATGAACTCTGTCAGCAAGGCGAACAGTTCTTCGGGCGTGTGCCACGGGCGTTTCTCCAGCCACTCTTTGAGGGTACGCACGAAGCGCTCGGCGATGCCGTTGGTGCGTGGGCGCCTGGGGGCAATACGCACATGGAGAAACGCCATTTCCTGAGTGAATTGTTGAAAGGCCTCGGCGATAAACTGGGCGCCGTTATCGCTGATGACGAACTGCACCCCCTCTGGCCAGATGGCCCGCAGAGCAGCGACGACCATTTCGGCGGTGACCTGCACGCCGGCCGTGAACAGGGGTAGGCCGATGCAGCGCCGCGTGCCATTGTCTACGATCACCAAGATGGCCAACCAGGCGGTCACCAGGGGTGCATTGTTGGTGAGGACGGCCAATGTACTGCGGATGCGCTGGCGCTCCTGACGCCAGGCCTGATCTTCAGCCTGGCGAGCCTGTTGGAACACTCGCCGGGCGGCTTTCTGTTGCTGCCAAGCTTGTTGTTGGGCTTGGCGTGCCGCCCGCTGTTGGCGACGCTCTGCCTGGGACAAGGCCCGCCATTGCTGCTCTTCGGCTCGGCGGGCTTCCCGTGCCGCCCGCCAAGCGGCATCTTCCAGGCGGCGAGCTTGCCGTTGACGACGCCGACGCAAGCGCAGTTCATCGCTCCGAGCCCTGAGCTCGGCCCGTTCCGCTTGCTTCTGGCGGCGCCGATGCTTCCGTTGTCCTTTGGAGGCGCGCTTGGCCGTCCGCTTCTGGGCATATTCGGCCATCTGTTGCTCGTAGGACAGGCTGGTATCACCAAAGACCTGCCCTGGCCACTCCACCACGGCGGGTGCAGTCTCGTCTTTCGTCGGCATCGCCCCAGCCGCCGCCTGACTGAGACTGACCGATTCCAACACCTGGGTGCTCTCATGGGTCAGGGGCACGACACACAGGTCGATGTTGAGGGTCTTGTTCGGCTGCGACGCATGGACCACCGCCGGGGCCTGGGGTGACACAACGAGCGCAGGTGATGCTGCCACCTCTGGTTCCACTGGCGCCGAGGGCAGCTTCACTGGCTCGCCAACGACCTCGGCTTCACGCACGATCTCGCCCACCTTGGTGTGGCTGATGACCTTCTGCCAACCATGGATTTTATTGATGCCGTTGGCCATGCTGCGGTAGCCTTCCTCAGGGTGAGCCCGGTGATAGTCCAACACCTCCTGCCGCAGCGCCTCGTTGACGGGTGGGATGCGCGTGCGATGCGGCGCACAACTGCGCTTTTGGTCCAAGGCTGCAGCACCGCCGGCCCCATAGCGAGGCCGCCAATAGTAGTACGTCCCACGTCCTACATGGGCACGACGTGCGGCCTCAGCAATGTTGCCGGTCTCTTCCGCCTTCTCGAACAGAAAACGCCGCTGCGACGCCGTGGTCTGGCGGAAGTAGACCCGCGATGCCGCTGAAGATGAAGGGGTAGTATTGGTGTCCATGCCACCATTATACTCCCACTCCATCTCCATAACCCAATCGTCAACTGTTCAAGATGTTAGGTTACAGTACAATTTTTCGTGATTTCATGCAAGTTTTGGGTTTTTCATCACAAACTATGCCAAATCCCTCTTACTGAAGCTCCAATGGCGCAAGGGGCACGCTCGGACCCAGCTTGGCCAATCGGTCATCCAGGACACTCAGTGGCCGCATGGTGAAGGCGTCGTAGACGACCAAGCTAAGTCTGAGAGAGCCTGCCGGAGCGCTGGCGAGAAGAGGCACGAAATGAACATCGGAAATAGATGATCCTCGGATCCACTTCAAGGTGGGGATGGCTCCCAGAGCAGGGACGGTATCGTCCTGGGAGAGGGGTCGCCCAGCCTCGTCGGTCAAACGCACCGAGACCACGTAGTCGCGGAGGAGGGGCTTTTTCGCCACCAGGCGCAGCTCTACTCTCACCCTATCCCCTGGCAGCCTCCGGTATTCAGCGCCCACCAGCAGCATCTCCCCTCCCAGGTCCACATAGTGGCTTCGCAGAGGTGGGGTTGGCAGGGCCAAACGCCCTCCCCTCGGCCAACCCCAGGGGCCTAAACGCTGGCTGATTACGTCGTCGGCCGAGCGCAATTCCACTTGCCAGGGCATGGCTGTCAGAGGCAGGTCGTGGGCCGTGGTGAGATAGGCGCCCAGGGGAACTGGCGGCAGACGGCTCCTGGCCATCAAATTGTCATCAGCATACAAAAGCACATCGTAATCACTAACGTCAAACCTGAAGCGATGCCAGTGAAGGTAGACCCGTCGGGTGCCCTCCAGGCTGGTGTCGTAATCAACCCCGATCAGAGTTAACCCGCTAGCGAAGGGCTGATGTAGAGGGTGCAGGGTGACAGGGCGGAGGGGCGGTGGCACTACCTCCACTTCGGCCAGGGGCACGGTCTCAGCTCCCTCCTCGGTCGCCAGGCGCTGCCATCCCCCTTCGGGGAGAGTGATGTACACGCCGGCGATGAGCTGACAAGAGCCCGACGGCGTCGTGGGCAAAATCTGGATCTGGTAGCGATCAACTATCACCTCCCCTACCCTGAAACCAACCGTGTCATGGGTAACGTCCATCTGACCCAGCACCTGCCCACTATCGCCCACCAGGTGGACGAAAAACGAATAATTGCCCTTCAGCTCAACCAGGGGCTGCCAGTACAGGTCCAGGTACAGAGGCTGGCCCGACGAGACGCCGTCTTCCAACAGACGATAGCCTAGCAGCCGAACCTTGTCCGCGAAGGTGGCGTCAATCCTGGCAGCGTTGTCCGGAACGTCGAAAGGAGGGAGACTCTGCACCAGGAAAGCCTCGCCCAGAGGAAGGAAGCGATACGGCGTGGCACCGAACTCCTGATAGTAGTTGGTGACGATCAGGGGACGTTCTCCCACGCTCTCCTCTATGCGCCGCAGCCAGGTGGCGGAGATCGGTTCGGCGCCCTCTGGGTAGACGTATTTCACCTCCACATCGGGTCGCACCCCTTCGCTGTATTGCAGATACCAGAGGGGAGTGGCCCAGTGCCAGTTGGCCAGGACCAGTGAGCCAGAGGGAGCGTTGGACATCACGCTTTCTGCATATTGCCGCGCCGAGCGGTCCTCCCTCAGCCAGGCGAAGCTGGGGTAATGATCCATCAGTTGTAGGATGCCCAGCAATAGGATAAGGGATACCAGGACAGCGTTCAGAGCCTGGAATCGTCTCCACCGTTGCAAGACTCCAGCCATGTAGCCAACGAGGATGGCGACGGGCACGTAGGTGGGTATTAGATATTCCACCGTTTCCGGGGCGCGATAGGTGATGGCGATAACAGCCTGAACGGCTATGGCCCCACCGCAGAGGAGCAGAAGCCGCCAATCTTTGCCCAGCATGATCAGGATCCCCACGGCAGCAGCCACGAGCAGCCCCAGGCCAAACTGGAAGTCCAGGATATTGGTCAGCACCTTGAATCGTTCGAGCAGGAGGCCGGATGTGGCAAAGTAGAACATGTCGCCCCGGAAGCCCCGCGCCAGGACGTGGTTCAAGAATCCCGCCGGGGTAGCGATGTCGGACGGGCCAAAGGGAGCGCCCAGGATCCCCCGGATGGGAAGATAGAGGAGCACACTCAGTGAGAGCAGGAAGGCCAAGAGAGGCTTCAGAAGGCAGGAGGCAGGATGCAAGATGCAGGATGCAAGATGCAGGAGGCAGGAGGCAGGAGGCAAGGCAGAACGAGCTCTGGTAAACGATCGGTTTTCGAGTTCGGTCACCAACAGAAAGGCCATGAAAGGGAGGATGAGGAAAACCAGGGAGCCGTGGTGGGTGATCCCCAGCCCGAAGGCTAGCGCAAACAAAATAAGGTAAGCTCCCCTCTCTCGAAGGGAGGGGTTGGGGGAGGGTGGGTCCTCTTTGATCGCCGAGGTCTCTGACCGAGACGGAGCGGGCTCGGTCGGGAGACCTTCGCCCAACGTCGGGAGACCTTCGCCCATCATGGGGGTGTCATTGCGAGTTTTCCATGACGCATCGCGCCATCCGTAGGGGACAGAAACCACCGCCCATCCTGTCATTGCGAAGGCGCGGGGTTTGCGCCTGAAGCAATCTCCAGCTTGCGACGTAGGGGATTGCTTCGCTTCGCTCGCAATGACAGGTGGAAGTTTCTGGGTAGCGGAGCGACGAAGCAATCCCCACCATTGCCTGGATTTGATGGTGGGAGATTGCTTCGCTTCGCTCGCAATGACATGTGTCCGGCAAGATTCTCGTGAATCGCACAAATGCCGCCGGGTAACAAGATAACTGACGAGGGCGAACAGCATGAGGGCCGCGAAAAACGCCGTCAGGCTGCGGACGTTGGCCGTTGTAGCCTGCGCCCAGAAGGTGGTGGACGTGCCCAGGGCCAAAGCGCCCACCACGCCCCCTAAAGCTGAGCCGGTCACACGGCGTACAGTGCAACTCACCACAGCCAGAGTGAGGGCAGCGAAAAAGGCCGACATCAGGTTGACCCTGTAGGCTATGTCGCCGACGGGGATCAGGGTGAAGAGCTTGCCCAGCATGGTGTAGAGGGGGAATCCGGGCGGGTGGGCAATGCCCAGCACATCGGCCACGAATTGAAACTCGCCACTGTTGGACGGCAGGACAGTGGGGGCCAGAGTGTGCACATACAGGGCGAGGCTCAGGACGAATACGATGGAATCCACAGGGAAGGATCGCTTGCTCTTGAAGTTGGCGATGAGCAGGGCGGTCACGGCCACGAAGGCCACCGACCAGGCGAGCGTAGGCTCGATGCGAGGATACAAGACATAGGCATACAGCATCGCCAAGGGAGCCAACTTCAGGCCACGGCGCTTCCCAAAAGCGACGAGGCCCACACCGACAACGCTGCACGCTATGATCAGAGCCAACGAAGCCAGCCAGGACCAGGTTACCGTCGTCGCCTCGGTGATGACCCGGCTGAGGCATAACCCCAAACCAAGACCCAGGAGCGCCGAGCTAAAGCTCGGCGTTGAAAGAACAAAGCCCCCTTCGGGGGCCAGATTACAGCCCGAAGGGCTTTGTTCTCTCAGCCCGGAGCTTTTAGCTCCGGGCGGGCAAGTTTCACCATTACCCATCCCTGGCAACCACCTTTCGATAAACAGCCAATGTCTCCTGGGCCATTTGCTCCCCACTGAACTTGGCGGCCTGGGCCAAGGCCCTCTGCCGCAGCTCAGCCCTGAGAGCGTCATCAGCCCAAAGCGCCCCCATGGCTTCAGCCAGGGCCTCCACGTCGGTGGGCTCGACCAGCATCCCCCCCTCGCCCACCACCTCCGGCAACGACGAACAGTTGGAGACGATGACGGGAGTGCCACAGGCCATCGCCTCCAGAGGCGGCAAACCGAACCCCTCGTAGAGGGAAGGGAACACAAAAGCCACTGCCCCACTGAAAAGAGCCGGCTTGTCCTCCTCGGGCACCCAGGCGGTGAAGATCACCTTCTCCTCTACCCCCAATTCCCCGGCCAGGCGGCCAGGGTCTGGAAATAGTGGGCTATCTCGTGCGGGCAACTGGCCAGCAATGACCAGCCTGGCCAGCGGCTGTCTATGGACCAGCAGCGCAAAGGCCCTGAGCAAAGTAGAGAGGTTCTTACGTTGGTCGAAGCCGCCCAGATAGAGAAGGTACCGCTCTGGCAGGGCATACTTCTGGCAGACGACCGCCAGTTGGGCCTCGTCCTCCACAGGCTGAAAAACGTCTCCTGCCGCCTCGTAGGTGACGTGGACCCGTTCTGGCGGGATGTGAAGACAGCGCACGATGTCCCTCTGGGAGGCCAGGGAAACGGTGATGACGGCCTCGGCCTTTCGGGCTGCGGCGGCTACTAATCGAGTGTATAACCGCACCAGGAGTGAACCACGGTAGGCGGGCAGGATGAGAGGGATGAGGTCGTGGACGGTGACCACGGTGGGCACAGTCGGGAAGAGTGGCGAGGCAAAGTAGGGAACGTGGGCCAGGTCCAGGTGGCGACAGACGCGGGGGAAAGAGACTTGCTCGAACCAGAGCTTGGCCGGGTTGGAAATTGGGTATTGGATATTGGATGTCGGAGGGGCTGGGCCTGGGCTGAATGGAAGGTATTCGTTCGTTGGATCTACCTTCGTCAGCGCTTCTAGCAGATTTTGCGTGTACTGGCCGCTGCCTGTGTCAGGGCGTCCCAAGAACAGGGCGTTGATCCCTATGCGCATTTTTGAAGTACTCCACTGTCCTCCTCAGCCCCTCGTCCAATCCAACCCGTGGCCCCCAGCCCAACTCCTGCCGAGCCTTGCTGGCCTCCAGGTAGATTTTGAACACCTCGCCCAGCCTGGGAGGGCCGTGGACGGCCTCTCTCCCGTAGCCGGTGATCTCCTTCAGCCTGGCGAAGATCTCGTTTATGGAGGTACCAACCCCCCAGCCGAGGTTGTAGACCTGGTTATCGCCTGTCTCCATAGCCTTGATGTTAGCCTCCACGACGTCGCCGACGTAGACGAAGTCGCGCTCCTGCTCGCCGCTGCCGTTGATAACCGGTTGGCCGCCGTGCAGCATCTGGCCGGTGAAGATGGCCACCACGCCGGCCTCACCGTAGGGGTCCTGGCGGGGTCCGTAGACGTTAGGATAGCGTAGGCTGATGTAGCGCAACCCGTAGTTGACGCCGTAGAGGTGGAGGTAGTGCTCCACGAAGTGCTTGCTGGCCCCGTAGGGATCGAGGGGGTTGATGGGGTGAGCCTCGTCGGCAGGAAGATACTCCGGCTCGCCGTAAACCGCCCCGCCGGTGGAGGCGTAGATGAACTTGGCGATTTCGTACTTGCGGCTCAACTCCAGCAGGTTGAGCGAGCCGATGACGTTGACCTCGGCGTAGAGGACGGGCTTTTCCATGGATTCGCGCACGTTGGCCCGCGCCGCCTGGTGGTTGACGATCTCAGGCCGCTCAGCGGCGAAGACCTCTGCCAGGCGCTGAGCGTCGCGGATGTCGAGGTGATAGAACGTCGCTTGCGGGTTGAGGTGCTCCCTCTTGCCCGTGGAGAGGTCGTCCACCACCGCCACCTCGTGCCCCCTTTCGATTAAAGCATCTACCACGTGAGAGCCGATGAAGCCTGCGCCCCCGGTAACCAGAATTCGCATTGCCACTCCCCTTTCGAGCTTTATCCCTTGCAAGGTTTCGCGGCTATTATACCCCTTCCCGGCGAATTCTCCAAATCAGAACATCGGATGGGCAGGATCAACGGATCAAACAGCTTGGGCTGAGTAGTCACCATGCCCCAGCGGGAAACCATGAAAACAGCCCTCAACAAGCTGAAGACCCCGGTGTCCCGAACTTGTTCGGGCTATTCGCAGGACAGAAATCCGCCCATCCCGCGAATCCCTGTTCTAAACCGTTCCCTCACCTGCGCCGGCGAGGCCGTGCCGGTGGTGCCGATCTGCTGGATGGTGATGGAGGCCACGATGTTGCCCAGCAGGGCCGCCTCCTCAGGCTCGGCGCCGCTGGCCAGCGCCGACACAAGGCCAGCCATCACGCTGTCGCCCGCCCCGACGATGTCTGTTTCGCCCTGCACCGGCACGGCCGGAACGTGTTGACAGCCCTTTTCGGTGAACAGGAAGATGCCCTGCGATCCAGCGGTGAGGAAGACCGGTTTCTGGTTGCGACGGAATAGCTCTGCGCCGCACTCCTGGGCCGCCTCCAGGGTGAACTCGTCTTTCCAGTCCGGCCGCACGGCCAGGGTCGCCTCGCGCCGGTTGGGCTTGATGATCACCTGCCGAAACAGCCCGATGCGCTGGCGCGAGTCGGCGGCGAAGATCTTGTCGGGATGGGCCAGGGCCAGGCGCCCGATCTCCTCCCTCACCCGGTCGGTGATCACGCCGCAGTTGTGCTCTGGCACCTGATCGGCAACGACCACCGCGTCCACTTCGGGCAGCAGTCCCCGCAGACGGGCGATGACCTGCTCCTCCACTTCCACCGGTAATGGAGAGCGGTTCTTGATGTCCAGCCGGTTGATCTCATGCTCGCAACCGTCGGGTTCCCGCACCATCGGCTTGGTGTACGTCGGGGTGAAGAGATCAGCACGTTCGATGAGCGGCTCGATGTCCACCCCCCTCTCCGCCAGGCCCCGCCTGAGCTCATAGCCCTCGCCGTCATCGCCGATGACGCCCAGCGCAGTGACCCTGACCCCCAAAGCCCGCAGGTTGGAGGTGACCGTCCCGGCCGCGCCGGGGCTGCAGCGGACATCAACCACCTGGTAGGCCTCCAGACCTGTTTCCAGCGAGACCTCGCTGAGCCGACGGTCAATGACCAGGTACTTGTCGAGAAAGAAGTCGCCCACGACCAATACGTGGATGTGAGGGAAGCGGCCTAGCAGTTCGTTGAGGCGTTGTTCGTTCATTTGCCCTGAGGCAGGGACTGGTGATCAGGGATCAGGGACAAGGCTTTCCTCTTCCCTTGTCACTTGTCCCTGATCCCTTATCACTAATTTATACAGATTCGGCAGCGTGACGCGGTGATCACCCTTGACATAGAAGCTCTCGCCACCGTCCTGGACGGTGCGCACCAGGAGGGTTTTGTAGGGTCGGAAGTAGTAGCGCGGGTCGGATTTAGACGCTTCGTGGCGATAGTCGGGGCCGAGGTCCACCAGGTCGAAGACGGCGGTGGTGAAGCGATTGATGCGCCGCCCTTCCTGGTGGGCCACGTTGCGGGCCATGGTCAGCGCCTTGAGGAAGACCTCCGGCCCCATCACCGCTGTGCCGAAGTTCAGGAGCACCCCGCCCTGCAGCCTGGAGACGCTGTGCGCCAGGATCAGGAAATCGCGGTAGGAGGTCTCGCCCAGGGCCGCGCCATCGCAGTTGGGGTGCTCGTGGATGATGTCGTAGCCGATGCCCACGTGCACCGTCACCGGCACCTGCAGTCGGTAGCCTGCCGCCAGGATGCTCACCTGGCGATGTGGTAGTTGCCCCTCCTCGATCATCCGCCCCACCGCCTCGCCTAGCCCTAGCCCCTCGCGTGCTCCCTGCTGGATGACCTGGTTGATGCGGCCGGTCTCGCGCCACAGTCCGAAATGGCCCTCGGTGACATAGCGGGCCACACTCTCGGTGGTGGCTCCGATGAGAGCCAGCTCGAAGTCGTGGATGGGGCCGGCGCCGTTCATGCCCACGTGGGTGACGATCCCTCGCTCCATCAGGTCAATCACGAAGCGCGACAGGCCGCACTTGATGACATGCGCGCCCATCATCAGGATCACCGGAGCCCCGGCCCGATGCGCCCACGTCACACGCTCAGCCACCTGGGCCAGGTTGGGGTCATCGAACGGCGGCCCGGGGGCATCCAGGGGAAGCACGTCAGCCAGGGTCATGTCGTGCTGGCGCTCAGCAAGAGGTTTGAGTTTTAGGCGATGGCGGTCGAAGATAGGATATGGCATGTGAGCACTCCTGGGATCAGGAACAAGTGACAAGGGACCAGGGATCAGGGACCAGGTTATCCTTGTCACTGGTCCCTGGTCCCTGGTCCCTTGTCCCTTATCCCTTGTCCCTTATCCCTTGTCCCTAATCCCTTGTCCCTTGCTTCCCTCGTCAAATAGATAAGCTACCAACTGCTCGTGCTCCCGAAAATCCGGCACGATGATGTCGGCGCCAGCCTGGATCAATCGCCGCCGTTTCCACTCGTTGATCCCACAGCGGGTAGCCTCGTCGGAAGCGACCCCCACGGCGATGCCGCCTGCGGCCTTGGTATCCTCGATCTCGACGTAGCCATCGCCAAAGGTCACCAATTCGGGGCCGCTCAAATGGTTGTCGTTGAGGATGCCCTCAATGACCATCCTCTTTGAGTAACGTTTGTAGTCGTCCAGCGCGCCGTAGATGCCGGCGAAGTAGGGTGTGAGGCCCAGGGCGGCGGCCTCGTCGAGGACGTAGGGCTCGTCGGTGCCCGAGGCCAGGTAGCAGGTCACGTCCCGGGCGCGCATGGCAGTGATCATCGCCGGTGCGCCGGGCACCATCATCTCTTGCGGCTCGATCTCGCCGTTCTTCAGCCCAGCCACGCGCCCCTCAATGTGCTTCCACAGCCGGTCGAGGTACATCCATTTGTACTCCAGGGGATCCAGCGGCTCTCCCCCCCGCTGGCGCACCTCCTGGCAGAGTTGGATCATCTGGTAGATGGTCTGCTTGCCCGTCAGCCGATCCACATAGTCTGTCACGACGGCGTAAAGCTCCTCCTCGCTTTGGTGGTGCGGAGTCTGCAGGAGGATCTCGACCATCATGGGGATCATCACCCCCTGCCACCCTTCCCGGATCAGGGAAACGGTGCCATCGAAATCGAACAGCGCGTGACGGATGTATCCCCGCTCGATGTGGGGGTTGATGATTTCAATATGCATGTCGTTAAACAGTTTCATGGCCTGCCGAACCCACTACTGAGCTTTCCGGGCCACTAACGCACCCTTTTCTTCGGCGGAGAGGAAGGCAATGGTCAGGGCGTTGCGTTGGGCCTGGTGTGTATGCTCGGCTGTCAGACCCGCCGCCGGCGCAGCTATCTCGTATTCGTGGCGCAGGTCAATGCCGCTCACCCCCGGATCGTCGGTGTTGATCGTCGCCAGCAATCCCCGCTCCAGAAAAGTTCGCAACGGATGGCTGGCATAATCAGGCACGGTGCTGGTCTGCACGTTGCTGGTCAGGCTCGACTCGATACCGATCTGGTGCTCCGCCAGGTGGTCCAACAACGCCGGGTCCTCGATAGCCCGAACGGCGTGGCCGATGCGCCTGGCCTCCAAATCACACACGGCTTGCCAGACGCTTTCCGGCCCTGTGATTTCGCCCGCGTGGATCGTCACCCGCCAACCAGCATCCCGCGCTTTTCGCACGTGCTCCACAAACAGGTCCCCCGGACAGTTCGCTTCATCCCCCGCCAGGTCGAGGGCCACCAACCGATCACGGTGCTGCAGCAGGGCCTCCAACTCCTTCCAGGCCACGTCCGGCCCATAGGTGCGGCTGAGAATCCCGATCAGGTTCGCTTTGACCCCAAAGTCTCGGGCGCCTGCCTCCACGCCATCGGCCACGGCTTCCACCACCCCCATCGGATCCAGGCCGCTGGATTCGGCCATGAACCACGGGCTGAAGCGCAGTTCTACGTAATCGAGGCCCTCGCGTTGGGCATCCTCGACGTTCTCGTACGCCACCCGGCGGCAGGCGGCGTAGTCCACCAGCACCGCCATCATCCACTCAAACTTGGCGATAAAGGCCATGACGCCGGGTTGGGGGGTCGTGACCTGGACGTGAGGGCGTAGCCCTTCCACATCCCAGGCCGGCAACGGCAGATTGTGCTGACGCCCCAGATCCAGGATAGTTTCCAGGCGCACGTTGCCATCTAGATGACGATGCAGGTCAATCAGTGGGAAGGTAGGATCAATCATGGTAGTCTTATCCTTGATCAAGTGCTGATCTGATCTTCCGCCAGGGCGATGGCTCCCCACAGGGGCGCGTCGTCGCCCAGGGCCGCGGGCACGATGTCAAAGTGAACCCCTGGTAGGGCCGTCTGGCAGGCAGTGCGGCGCACCACCTCCCAAAAGCGCTGGCCTGCTTTGGTCACGCCGCCGCCCAACACGAAGCACCTCGGGTTCACCAGGTTGGCCGCGTTGCCGATGCCCACCCCCAGCGCCCAGGCCGCGACTTCCAACGCCTCCCAGGCCAGGCCGTCTCCCTGGGCTGCTGCCTGAGCTACCAGCCTGGCAGTCATAGCGTTCAGGTCACCTCCAGCCAAAGCGCGCAGGATGCGGCCCCGGCCTGGTTGCTCCTCCAGCCATTCGCGAGCCCGTTGCGCGATGCACGGCCCCGAGGCCAGCCGCTCGACGCAACCCCACTTGCCGCACAGGCAGAGCGGGCCGTCCGGGTCCACCACGGTGTGCCCGATCTCGCCGGCCATCCCGTCTGCGCCACGCCAGGGCTGGCCATTCAGAATCCAGCCCCCGCCGACGCCGGTGCTAACGGTGATGTACATCAGGCTGTCGTAGCCCTGGCCGGCGCCAAAGCGATGCTCGCCCAGAGCTCCCGCGTTGGCGTCGTTGTCCACCGCAGCAGGGACGCCGAACCGATCTTGCAGCCAGTCGCGTAGAGGGAAATTCTCCCAGCCAGGCACGTGGTGAGACAGGAGCACCAGGCCCCGCGTCCAGTCCACCGGCCCGCCAAAACTGACCCCCACCGCAAGGAGCAGAGGAGCAGAGGAGCAGGGGAGCAGGGGAGATTCCCCCTTGCCCCCATGCGACCGTGCGACCTTCACCAGAGGGACCTCGGCTGTGACCAGCAAGTCTCCGGCCAGCTCCATCATGATCTCCAGGTCGCTCTGAGCGTTGCTGCCGGGCGGTGAAGGGATCACCCTATGGGCCCGCCATTGGCGCTCGCCGGAGGCGGCCAGTCCCGCCGTCAGCTTGGTGCCGCCGAAATCCAGGGCCAGCAGAAGCCGTTCTCGCTCCACCTTTACTCCATCCCCTGGCGTATGGTAACGAAGATGGTGTGCAAAACCACCCACTGGCCGTCCTCCGCGTGCTGCATGGCGTCGGGATGTTGGGAATCAGTGGGCACGATCACGCACACGTCCACCTTGTCTTTGAGCCTGCCGCCTTCGAAGCCCGTGATGCCGATGGTGGTGAGGCCGTGTTCCCGCGCCACGTCCATCGCTCGCAGCACGTTGGGCGAATTGCCGCTGGAACTGATGGCCATGGCCACATCGCCTGGTTCGGCCAGCGAAGCCAGCGGCTCGGCAAAGACCGTCTCGTAGCCAAAGTCGTTGGCGTAGGCGGTCAGCAGCGGGACGTTGTCGTTCAGGGACATCACCTTGAAGCGCGGCTGGCCCTCCTGCACCGTGCCCTTGCCCAAATCAGTGGCAAAATGCGAAGCCATGGCCGCGCTGCCGCCGTTGCCAAAGACAAAGATCCGCCTCCCCTCGGTTCGGGCCTGGGTCAGGATGTCAATGACGCGAGCGATCTCCGCCTGGGGCAGGTTTTGCACCATCCGGCCTATCTCGTCGAGGTATTGTTGGACATATTCCACTTTATTCGTTCCTTTCCCCATTCACTGTAGTCCTGTCAATTATACCACAGACACCCCACAAAACAAAAAGGGCATCCAGAGATGCCCCATTAGTCCGTTGAATTCTCCCCGTCCGTTGTCCCTCTCGGTGCCCCTTTACCCTTTCAGCGACCCGGCCAGCAGGCCGCGCATGAAGTAGCGTCCCAGGAACATGTACACCAGCAGGGTGGGCAGGGCGGCGATGAGCGCCCCGGCCATCTGCACGTTCCATTCGACGATGTAGCTGCCGGCCAGGTTGTTCAACCCTACGGTGAGGGGCTGGATTCTGGGGTTTTGGGCTATAGTGACGGCGAACAGGAAATCGTTCCAGATGGAGGTGAACTGCCAGATCATCACCACCACGAAGCCGGGCATGGATAATGGGAACAGAACATGGCGGTAGATGCCGAAGATAGTCGCCCCGTCAATCTTGGCTGCCTCGACCAATTCGGTGGGCACGGTGGCATAGTAGTTGCGGAAGATCAGGGTAGTGATAGGGATGCCATAGACCACGTGGACAAAGATCAGGCCGGGGATGCTGCCGTACAACCCCATCTTGTATAGCACCTGTACCAGTGGGATGAGGATGCTCTGGTAGGGGATGAACATCCCAAAGAGAAGCAGCGTGAAGAGCACGTCCGAGCCACGGAACTTCCACTTGGAGAGCACGTAGCCGTTTATCGAGCCCAGCACGGCCGAGATGAGCGTAGCTGGGATGGTGAGGTAGACGCTGTTGAAGAAGTTCGAGGAAATTCCCTCAAAGCCGAAGCCGCCAAACCAGGCCTTTTCGAAGCTGTCGAGGTGCAGCCCCACCGGCAGGTCCCACATGCGATACAGACTGACCTCGGCGAAGCTCTTCAGGCCGGTGATGACCAGCACGTAAACAGGCATCAGGTAGAAGGCGGCGAAAGCAATCAGGATGGCGTAGATCAACAGGCGTGGCCAGCGCGTCCGAAGGGTTTTCGCGGTCATACCTCAGCCTCCTTGCGAAGGCTATACGCCAGATATGGAACGATGAGGACGCCCACCATCACCAACAGGATAGTGGCGATGGAAGCCCCCTGAGCGAAACGATTAGCCTGGAAAGTGGTATCCCACATGAAGTAGGCTGGCACGTCGCAGGAGAAGCCGATGCCGGGGCCAGTCATGGCCACGATCAGGTCGTAGATCTTGAGGGCGATGTGCCCCAGGACGATGATGGCACCGAGGGTGATAGGGCGCAGGAGAGGGACGATGACGTGCCAGAGAATCTGCACCTCGCTGGCCCCGTCCACCCGCGCTGCCTCCCGCAGCTCCTCAGGAATGCCCCGCAGGCCGGCCAGGTACATGGCCATCACGTAGCCAGACATCTGCCAGACGGCGGCGATGGCCACCGCCTTGATGCCTATCTTGGGATCGGTGAACCAACCGGTCTTGAGGAACCCCAATCCTACCGTGTCGAAGAGCAAGTTGACCCCTGTGCTGCCCATTTCAGCGCTGCCGGGGTTGAGCAGCCAGCGCCAGGCCACGCCGGTAACGATGAAGGAGACGGCCATGGGGAACAGGTAAATGCTGCGGAAGAGGTTTTCGCCCTTGATGCGCTGGTCGAGCAGGAAGGCCAGCAGGAAACCGATGGCCAGACACGAAATGAGGAACAACACGGTAAAGACAACCATGTTCCGCATGTCTATCTGGAAGCGTCGGTTGGCAAACAGCGTCTGGTAGTTGCGCAGGCCGGCCAGGGAGAAATCGGGGAGCAGCTTGTTCCATTTGGTGAACGAGACAAAGCCGGTGAAACCGATGAAGCCGTACACGAAGACGGCGATAGCGATGACTGAGGGGAGGATCAACAGAATTGGGATAATTCGCTCCCGGTCCCAACGTCGCATTCAACTCCTCCTAAATGTGGAGTGAGGCAGCCCGACTGGGCCGGGCTGCCTCACTTGCTCCATTCGAGGAAAGGTTACTTGCAGGTCCCAGCTTCCACGCACGCCTGCTGCAGCATAGCCTGGGTGCCGGCCACGTCCCCACTGGTGACGAAGAGAACGATGGCATCCTTGAAATCGGTGACCCAGGACTCGATGGCCGCCGCGCCGTGGACCGGGCTGGGCACGATGGCGTCGCTGGCCCAGTCCGCCATAGCCGACTGCAGGTACTCGTTGAACAGCTTGGGATCGCAGTCGGTGCGGGCGCAGATAGAGCCCTTCCTGGGGTTGAAGGCCTCCTGGCCCTCCTTGGAGCCGCAGACCTTGACCCAGGCGATGGCATTGTCGCGGTTCGGGGCCTTCTTCGGCAGGGAGAAGCTATCCGACAGGGCCACGAAAATGCCCTTGCTGCCCGGCGATGGTGCCCAGCCGTAGCCAGTGTAGCCCTGGGCCTCGAACCAGCCGTTGGCCCAGTCGCCCATGATCATCATGGCGCCCTTTTTGCCAACGAGGTAGTGCCCCGCGCCGTCCCAACTGAGGGCCGGATGGTCGGTGTTGACGTAGGTGAGCATCCTCTTGAAGTTCTCCAGTGCCTGGGCCACGCAACCATCGGTCCACTGAACCGCGCCGGTCCACAGGCCGCTGTATTTCTCGGCCCCACACGTGCCCGCCAGCACATCCTCGAAGACGTGGGGGGCCTCCCAACCGCCGCTGGTGCCCATGACGAACGGCACGACGCCCTTGGCCTTCAAGGCATCCGCCACGGCCCAGAACTCGTCCCAGGTGGTGGGCGGGGTCAGGCCGGCGTCGGCGAAGATGGACTTGTCGTACCAGAGGACGTTGGAGCGGTGGATGTTGACCGGGACCCCCCAGTAGTGGCCCTTGTATTCGAGGAGGGTGAGCAGGTCGGCGGGGAAGACCTTCTCCAACCCCTCGGAGGCGAAGATGTCGTCCATGGGCTCCAGGTAGGTCTCCGGGTCGTAGCCCTCGACCTCCAGGCCGGCGTGGAGCTGGAAGGTATCGGGCGGGTCGCCAGCGATCAGGCGGGTCTTGAGCACGGGCCTGAACACGAAGCCCGCCCCGCCGGCCACGGTGGCGTTGACGATCTGGACGTCAGGGTACTTTGAGCCGTAGATATTGAACAGCCCCGTGAGCCCCTCGGCCTCGCCACCCGCCGTCCACCAACTGGCCACCACGAGCTGCCCCTTGGCGCGCTTGCCGAACAATAGCTCAGGCTTGGTAGGGCTATAGGCGGCCATGAAAGCCTTAGCGGTCTCGGCGCTAGGGATCAGGAGCTTCCATCCTGGATGGATCAGGTCGGCGTTCCTGATGTAGGCAAAGGTCGCATCTTCGATGTTCTTCTGGTTGGTGGAAGCCATGATGGCTGGCCAGGCGGTGCCGGAACCGAGGTACTTCTCGGCCAGGGCCCACAAGGTATCGCCCAGCTTGATGGTGTAGGTCGTCTCCGCCTGAGCTTGCGGCGCAGCACTGACCACCCCTACCATGGCCAGCACCATAGCCAGCACCACAACCAAATTGATAAGTGTTCTCCTAAACATTTGTTAGTTCCTCCTTGAGTTTTGATAATAATTCGGTGGATAATCCTAATTTAATGCGATAGACATCCCTCCTTTCTGCTGCTTGTCGTCTGGTACTGCAGGGCACTTCAGCACTAATTTGACCCATTCCTAACCTACCTGAACGGAAAGGGTGACTACAAGAATTGCCCCTCGCCTTATCCAGGTGAAAACGTAACGCCGATAGGTAGTGGCATCAGTGCGTGCCTCTGTCCATCTCCTCCATGATGAGCATCTGGCCCCTCTTGATGATCCCCGCGGCCTTCTGGCGCTCCTTGAGCTCCGGCGAGTCCATCCAGGCCTGTATCTGCTCCGCGCTCTCTTGCACCGAGAGCACGGTCACGGTGTTGGGATCATCCACGTTGCGGAACACCTGGAACGAGATTTCGCCGGCTGCCTTGCGCTGCTCAATGCTCGCGTCATACCCTTCCTTCCACCGCTCGTAGTCCTCGACCTTGAATCCAACATGCAGATGTGTGACCATCAGACGTGCCTCCTCTCTCCTATTGGTCTAGGTTTCTGGAAACAATGCGCGTAAATTTATCCGAACCAGGTATTCCGCTGCTCATCACTCCCTTCCCAGTATCGCTGGCTCCGCCGTTTGGCGATGATCGCCGTCTCGACCAATGAACCAGGCCATGTTTACGGAAATCCTAACCGGTTCCACACCTGCAAATAAGTATAACGTCTCAGCTAGCTGGCGCAGCGGAAGCCGATGTCGTCGTTGGCTGCGGTCACGGAGCTGGCACTCCGCTCGGTAGTGCGCACCTGTTGCTTGTCGCTGAACCAACCACCTCCTCGGATCACGCGGTACTTCTCGCCAAAGTATTGGGCCTCGGAATCGCCGCCCGGATACCCCGGATACGGCTTGAACCAATCAGCCGTCCATTCGGCCACGTTGCCCGCCATGTCCATCACCCCGTAGGGACTGGCCCCGTCCGGGAAGCTCCCCACAATGGTGGTCCCTCGGTAACCAGCCTCCTTGGTGTTGGCCTTGTTCTCAGCCCAATTGTTACCCCAGGGGTAGACGAACGCCTCGGTGCCCCGAGCCGCCTTCTCCCACTCTGCCTCGGTAGGCAGCCTCTTCTCTGCCCACTCGCAGAAAGCCTTGGCATCGTTCCAGCTCACCTTCACCACAGGGTAATTGGGCTTGTCTTTGGCCCAGTATCGCCAAGACGTGTCACGCGCCTTCTCCGCATCGGTGACGTAGCCCGTCTCCTCCACGAACCTTGCAAACTGCTCATTGGTCACCTCAAACCGATCAATCTCAAAGGCCTCAACGAAGACCGTGTGCGGTGGACGCTCGATCTTATTTCCGCTCCCCATGGTGAACTCCCCGGCGGGGATGGCGATCATGGGTACCTCCACCATTGCGGGAGGCGGTGTAGGTGTGGCCGTCGGCTCAACCGGGGCTTCGGTAGCTACCTCCGTAGGCACAGGAGTAGGGGGAACCGGGGTATAGGTCGGCGTTGGCGGGTGCGGCCTCGGTGTGGGAGTGGGCAAGATCTCGATTACCGCGGGCATCGTAGGCGACGGGCTGTGTTCAACGGTCTCCACTTCTGGAGAAGGCTCTGGGGCAGCCCTGCAGCTAACGACCAAAGCAATGAGCACGAGCATCCAAATCCAGGAAAGTCTCTTCATCACTGGCACTCCTTTCAATATCGAAGCTCGGAATAGTGGTAGTTTGAGCACTATTATATACTTCAATTTCTGACTTGTCAAATACACTAAGCCAGTTTGTGACGCTCATCAGCCTCAGCGACGATTTCCTCAAGCCTGGCTTCCACCTCGGCGGGGATGGGCAGCGGCCGATGTTGATCGAGGATGTCTTTCACCCTGGACCGCACCCGCTCGGCCATGGTCTTCTTACCGCTGGCCTCCCAACCCCGCCGCATCTGCCGGTCCATCAGAGTTGGGAACCATACCTCTTTCCTAAAATGCTGGCGGGTGTGCTCCTGGGTCAGGTAGTGGCCACCAGGTCCCACCCGCTCGATGACGTCCACCGCCAGGGTCTCGGGCGTAACTGTGATGCCACCCAGGATGCGCTTGGCCATGCCGATGGCCTCGTTGGACATCACCAGCATGTCGAACGAACCTATCAGCCCTGATTCCAGGTAGCCCACGTCGTGGATCAGATTGGCCCCCGACAGGGCGGCGATAGTCACCGACATGGCGGCCTCGATGGCCGCCTGCTGGTCGAGGACTTTAGCATCGGAGCAGCCCGCGGTGGAGAACATGGGCAGCCCCAGCCACTTGGCAACGTCGGTCATGGCCGCGCTGATCAGAGCCAGCTCCGGCGCGCCGTAGGACAGGATAGACGTGGCCATGTCCATGGTGGACACGACTCCGCCGATGATGACCGCCGCCCCCTTGCGCTTGAGCTGGGCCAGGACCACGCCCACCAGACATTCGGCCAGGCACTGCACCATCGCACCAGCCAGCGTCACCGGTCCAGTGGCGCCGCACATCATGCCGGGGGTGTAGATAGCCGGGATGCACATTTCCGCCGCATACAGGATCTTCTCCACCGCCTCGACCGAATGGGTCAGAGGGGAACTGGGCTCGATGTAGACGATGCAGAGGGGAACCTTGGCGAACTCCTCCGGCCCGCCCAACACTTCACAGGCCATGCGGTACTGATCGGCCAGCCCCTCCCTGTCTACGGTGGTGATGACCAGCGGCTTGGAGGTGCCACGCATCATGGCCAGGAACTGATGACGGTCGTAGGTGTGGGCAGGCACGCCAGAGGTCAAACCCAGCGACATGTGAAAGTCAATGTGGGGCAACGCGTCAGTGATCCTGGCCGCGTTGTAGATGTCCTCATAGGTGTACTTGCGCACCTCGTCGGTGTAGGGGTCTACGAGGGAAGGACAATCGGAACCGGTGCCGAAGCAGATCTTGTCCTTCTCCAGGACGATACGCTGGCGGCGGTCCCGCCCGGCGACGACGATCCGCTCCGGCGTCGTGTTCAGCGCCTCCTTGACCAGCCAGGATGGAATGCGAACCAAATCTTTATCGCTGACCAGGCAGCCGGCATCGCGCAGCAGAGCCAGCCCTTCTTCCCCGTAAACCCGCGTCCCCACCCGCTCCAGGACATCCAGGGCGGCGTGGAAAATCTCCTCGATCTGATCGTCGGACAGTACACTAAACTGCGTTGTGGCGTTCACCTGGTAGTTTGCTTTCATGTCATCATCCTCCTGAGGACTTTGAAACGTGAAACGTCAAACGTCAAACGTGAAGCGTGATTTCTGCGTCGGTCTCTCACGCATCACGCTTCACGCTTCACGCTTCACGCATCACGCATCACGTATCACGGCCTCACGTATGGCCGCGATGTGGGCCGGCGAGGAGCCGCAACAGGCACCGACGATGCTGGCGCCCAGTTCTACGTAGCGAAGAGCCAGCTCAGCCATCCTCTGCGGTGTGGCGTCGTACACCACCTGCCGCTTGACCATGTGGGGGATGCCCGCGTTGGGCTTGGCGATCAGGTAGGCGTCGGGCGCAGCCTGGCGCATCTGGGGCAGGAGGTCCAGCAGTTCCTCGGGCGCGTGGCCGCAGTTAGCGCCGATGGCTGGCACTCCCAACTCTGCCATCGCCTCCGCCGCCTGGGCCGGGCTGACTCCCATGCTGGTGCGGCCATGGGTATCGAAGCTGAAGGTGCAGAAGACAGGCAGATCGCACGCCTGCCGCGCCCCTTCGATGGCGGCCTTCGCCTCGTTCAGGTCGCTCATGGTCTCGATGTAGATGCAATCCGCGCCCCCCGCCGCCAGTGCCTGGGCCTGCTCGGCGAACAGCTCAACGGCGGCCTGGTAGGTCAACGAGCCGATGGGGGCCATCATCTCGCCCGTAGGGCCGATGTCCCCGCCGACGTAGAGGTCATCGCCGGCCACCCGGCGGGCCAGCTCGGCAGCGCGGGTGTTGATCTCAGACACCTGCACGTCGAGGCCGGCCTTTCCTTCGTTTGCCCCGTTCGCTTCGCTCAGGGCAAGGCTCAGGACATGCTTCAGCCGCGCCCGCGTGCCGCCGAAGGTGGAGGTGAGGATGAGCTGGGAGCCCGCTTCTACATAGGCGCGGTGCAATTTCATGATCTCCTCGGGCCGCTCCAGCACCCACGCCTCGCCCGGCGTCCCCGTGGGCAGCCCGGCCGCCTGCAGCATCGTGCCCGTCGCGCCGTCGGCGATGAGAACCTCGCCTGAGGCCAGTCGTTGCAAGATTGGTAATCGCATTGTTCTCACTCCTTAACGTATTGCGTATTTCGTATTCCGTCACACAACACGCACTACGCAATACGCACTACGCAATACGTCACGCCTTCACTAACCCCTTAACCACCTCAACCGCCTCAGTCGCGTTCTCGGCGTAGGCATCGGCCCCGATCTCCTCGGCCCATTCGGGGCTGGTAGGCACACCGCCGATGATGACCTTGACCTGATCGCGCAGGCCGGCCTCTTTGAGGGTCAGGATCACGGCCTCCTGGTTGAGCATGGTGGTGGTGAGCAGCGCCGAGAGGCCCACCACGTCGGCGTTCACCTGGCGCACGACATCCACAAATCGCTGGGGCGAGACGTCCACGCCCAGGTCGTGCACCTCGAAGCCGTTGGCACTCAGCATGGTAGCCACCAGCGTCTTGCCGATCTCGTGGATGTCCCCCTGCACAGTGCCGATGACCACCTTGCCCAGGGTCTGGAGCTTTTGTTTGCGCTTCATCATTTCCGGTTCCAGGACGGCGATTCCCTCTTGCATCGCCTTGCTGCTCATCATCAGGTCGGGGATGAACAGCTCTCCTTTGGCGAAGCCCTGGCCGACCACGTCCATGCCCGGCTTGAAGCCTCGCTCGATAGCGGCCAGCGGATCAATTCCGGCCCGCAATGCTTCGCCGGCCAGTTTGCGTGCCTTGTCTGGCAGACCGGCGATGACGGCGTCGGTCATCTCCTCGAATAGCCTTTCATTTGCCATTTGATATCCTCCCTATGATAGTAAGCTTAAGTATTTGCTCGTTGGTAACGGCCAGCCCAGGCAGGATATGGCGTGTAACCCCCACCCCGACCCTCCCCCGTTCACCCCCCTCTAACTCCCCCCGCTTACGCAGGGGGAGAATAGTGAACATAGGAAGGGAGAGTTCCCTCCCCTGTTTTCGGTTTTTGAAAACGGGGGAGGGGTAGGGTGGGGGTTCATTCACC
>VGOG01000038.1 GCA_016875995.1 Chloroflexota bacterium | reverse complement strand
ACAGGTGCTCCCTCGTCTGCGGCATCGGCCCGTCGTCGGCCGCCACCACCAGAATAGTCCCATCCATCTGCGCCGCCCCGGTGATCATGTTCTTGATGTAGTCCCGGTGGCCAGGACAGTCTATGTGAGCGTAGTGACGCTTCTCCGTTTCGTACTCCACGTGGCTGATGGCAATGGTCAGGCCCCTGGCCTTCTCCTCTGGGGCCGCGTTGATAACGTCGAAGGGAACGAATTTTGCCAGCCCCTTCGTCCCCAGGGCCTTGGTAATCGCCGAAGTGAGAGTGGTCTTCCCATGGGCGACGTGCCCTATCGTCCCCACGTTCACGTGGGGCTTCGTCCTCTCAAAATGCTCCTTAGCCATTTTCTAACAACCTCCTGATTATTCTGGAGCCCACGAGCGGACTTGAACCGCTGACCGCCTCCTTACCAAGAAGGTGCTCTACCGCCTGAGCTACGTGGGCAAATCCTGGCGGCACCGAGGCACCAGGTTAATGAGGCACCGAGGAGTTGCTACCCTCGTTGCCTCGGAACTCGTTGCCTCGTTGACTCCTTCAGTGGGCAGGGAAGGATTCGAACCTCCGAAGGCTGAGCCAGCGATTTTACAGACCGCTCCCTTTGGCCACTTGGGTACCTGCCCGTAGTTGGTCTATTGGTCTGATGGTCGCCTGGTCTGGTGTTTAGCCAAAACTCCTGACCACCAGACTCCCCGACCACGTGACCATCTGACCACCAGAGCCGACGGTCGGACTCGAACCGACAACCTACTCTTTACAAGAGAGTTGCTCTACCGTTGAGCTACGTCGGCTTCATAAGAACACCGCTGCGGTCAAGTTCCTTAAGCCGACGCTAGCAGTGATAGTATAATAAAATTCCCCAAAATGTCAAATCATCACCCCATCTCTCGTTGCCGCCAGACCTCGTAGAGGGCAATGGAGCCCGCCACAGCCGCGTTCAGCGAGCTGATCTGGCCTCTCATCGGCAACCTGATCAGTATATCGCACGTCTCCCTGACCAGCCGGCCCATGCCCCTGCCCTCGCTTCCCACCACCAGCGCCAGAGGCATTTTCAGGTCGCTCTGGTAATAGGGTTGGGCCTGGGGCGCATCCTCCAGGCCCACCATCCAAAGTCCCCTGGCTTTGAGCTCCTCCATGGCGCGCACCAGGTTGGTCACCTGGGCTACCAGCAGATGCTCTGTGGCCCCGGCCGAGGAATTGACCACGGCGGGGGTGATCCCCACGGCACGCCGCCTGGGGATAACCACGCCGTGAACGCCTATTATCTCGGCGGTGCGCAGGAGGGCACCGAAGTTTTGGGGATCCTGGAGACAGTCCAGCAGTAGCAGCAAAGGTGTTTCCTGGCGTTGATCGGCCTGGGCCAGAATCTCCGCCAGTTCGACGTAGGGGTACGGGCTTGCCTCGGCGGCGAGGCCCTGATGGCTGAAGTCGCCGAGCCTGTCCAGTTGTTGCCGTTCCACCCGCTGGATCGGCACCCCGCTGTTGCTGGCCAACGTCACCATGTCAGCAACGATGCCTGTTTCCTTCGTCCCCACGGCCAGGACAAGCTTGTAGACCTTTCGTCGCCGGGCTCTCAACGCCTCTCGCACAGCGTTGCGACCATAAAGTACTTCTCTCATTACCTGCTGATCCGCCACCTTGCCCCCTCGGGGCGGTCCTCCAGGACTATCCCCAGCTCGGCCAGGCGAGCGCGGACCTCGTCTGCCAGGTCCCATTTTTGGGCTTCTCGTAACTTCTCACGGGTCTCGATCAAAAGCTCGATCAGGGGTTGTTCTAAACCTGCCACCCCTTTGACGATTTCATCGGGGATGACACCCAAAACATCACCACCTAGCTGGCGATAGAGATCATCAATGGCCACAAGGGTCTCCTGGCTGATCTCCTCCCCGGAATCCAGCAGGGTGTTCACTTCTCTGGTCAGGTCAAAGAGCACGCCAACGGCCGCCGCTGTATTGAAATCGTCATCCATGGCTTCTACGAAACGGACTTTGTGCTCTGCCAGCTTAGCCATGAACGCTCTCTCCGTTGAATCCGTTCCCGAATCCGCTGCCAGCAGCCGCTCCCGCACCGCCTGCACTGCCCAGTGAAGGCGCTCCAGTCCCTTGCTCGCGGCCTGCAGAGCCGTTTCGCTGAAGTCCAGCGGGCTGCGGTAGTGGCCGCCGAGTACGAAGAAGCGGATGGCCAGAGGCGAGTATTGCTCAAAGGCTTCTTTCAGGGTGACGAAGTTTCCCAGGGACTTGTGCATCTCCTCGCCGCTGATCATTAGCATCCCGTTGTGCAGCCAATAGTGGCAGAAGGGCACGCCGGCCGCGGCCTCCGACTGGGCTATCTCGCAATCGTGGTGGGGGAACTTGTTTTCCAGGCCACCGCCGTGGATGTCGAAGGGCTGGCCCAGGTATTTGGTGGACATGATCGAGCACTCCAGGTGCCAGCCAGGGAAACCCCAGCCCCACGGGCTTGGCCAGCGCATGATGTGCTCCGGCTCCGCTCTCCTCCACAGGGCGAAGTCGGCCGGATGACGCTTATCGGGGTTTACCTCTACCCGTGATCCTTCCATCAGCTCCTCCACCCGCCGGCCGGAGAGCTTGCCGTACTCAGGCCATCTGGCCACCTCAAAGTAGACCGAACCGTTGACCTCATAAGCATAGCCCTTTTCGATGAGGGCTTTGATCAGCTCGATCTGCTCTGGGATGTGCCCACTGGCTCGCGGCGA
Organism: Chloroflexota bacterium; assembly: GCA_016875995.1. Taxonomy (GTDB): domain Bacteria; phylum Chloroflexota; class Anaerolineae; order VGOG01; family VGOG01; genus VGOG01. Next base: position 19,256 of record VGOG01000038.1, on the reverse strand, counting down.
GATATCGGGGCGCAACACGTTGAGGGCGTCCATGTCCTCGAAATAGCGCCGCGTGTATTTTTCCACCACCTCCATGGGCTCGATGCGCTCGCGGCGGACTCCCCTCATGATGCGATCCTCACCCGAGTCGAGGAGATGTCCGACGTCGGTTATGTTCTGGACGTAGCGCACCTTATAGCCGCGATAGCGCAAGTAGCGCACGATGGTGTCGAAGTTGACGTACGTCTTGCCATGGCCGAGGTGAGCGTCCTCGTACACCGTCGGCCCGCAGACGTAGATACCGACCTGTCCTTCTTGCACAGGCACGAATTCCTCCTTTTGACGGGTCAGGGAATTGTACACTTTCAAAGTCATCTCTCCTCCTCTTTACTCCTCTAATCGGGCGAAGATCATGCGCCCCTGGGCAGTTTGCAGGACTTTGGTTACCACAACCTCGACAGTGCTGCCGATGTAGCGGCGTCCGTTTTCTACCACCACCATAGTCCCATCGTCCAGATAACCCACCCCCTGGCCCAGTTCCCTACCCTCTTGAATGACGCGCATTCTCATTGATTCGCCGGGTAGGAAGATGGCTTTGACCGCATTGGCCAGTTCGTTGATGTTGAGCACCGCCACACCCTGCAGCTCAGCCACCCGGTTGAGGTTGTAGTCATTGGTGACGATGGGGCAGCGCAGTTCCTTGGCCAGCAGCACCAGCTTGTCGTCAACTTCCTGGGCCTCCTCCACGTCTATGTCGTGGATGCGGATGGGAACTACCGACTCCTTCTGTAGCTTGTTGAGCATGTCCAGACCTCTTCGACCGCGATTGCGGCGCAGCGGGTCCGAGGAGTCGGCGATGTGCTGGATTTCGTTGAGAACGAAGCGCGGTATCAACATGGTACCGCCGATGAAGCCGGTGCGACTGATGTCGGCGATGCGCCCGTCAATGATCACGCTGGTGTCCAGAAGGACATAGTTGTCTCGGCGCAGGCCTACCTCCCTGAAAGGCAGGCGTCCGCCGAGTAGATGCATTATGTCCCCTTGCCGGATGGTCATCACCGCCATGCCCAGGTAGCCGAAGATGATGGCCCCGATGAAGGGCAATACCTCGCCCAAGATCCCAGGCAGACGTGACAAAGGCGACGCCAGTAGTGCAGCAACGATCAAGCCAATGATCAAACCGATGATGGCAGCTACCAACTGCTGAGCCGGCAGTTGACGAATCTTGCTCCGCACCCAGAAAAAGGGCTTGGTGGTCAGCCAGGGCGTGATAAACAGCCCCAGGGCCGCACTGGCTAAAGGGAGAGCCACCTTTATCACATAACCGACATAAGGCCAGGGGATTATTCCAGCCAGAGGGCCGCTCGCTTGCCAGCCGGCCAGGGCGAAGACCAGCGCTCCAATTAGACGCAACACAAGTTCGACTCTCATTTTTTCACCTCCATTTTGAATGCACCATTTATGAATTAATGATGACCAGAGACAAAAACGAGTGTACCGCAGAGTACACTCGAACAGACAACGTGGCTGCAAGTTGGCGCTATGATCCAGGGGTGCCAACGCAACAGCTCCTGGTTATCCTGGTCACGTGTTGTCGGTACGAATAAAAAGGGATAAGTCCTATGAAATTATATCCAAATTCTGGGCAGAGCGGGCTCCTACGCCCGCGAACCGACGGCATGGGAGCCGCCTCTGCTGGAAATCCTGGATCTATCGGGTCTTACGAATGATGACGATAAATAAGGGTTACTTGTTTATCAGAGCCACCTGGAGGGCCTCTTGTAATGAGCGTACGCCGATGATTTCTATTCCGTCGGAGGCAATCTCCTGACGGCGAAAAGACTTGGGTACCAAACAGCGTTTGAAGCCCAGCTTGGCCGCCTCGTTCAAACGCTTGGAGAGCTGTCCCACCGCCCTGAGCTCCCCTGAGAGGCCGATCTCGCCCACGATGGCCAGGTCCGCCGCCACAGGGGCGCCCTTGAAGCTGGAAGCGATGGCAATGGCCACCGCCAGATCCGCTGCTGGCTCGTTGATCTTCAGGCCACCCACCACGTTGACGAAGATGTCCTGATCGGAGAGCCTCAGCCCCACCCGCTTGTTGAGCACCGCCACCAGGAGGAGCAGGCGGTTGAAGTCTACCCCGTTGGCCGTCCGCCGTGGCAAGCCAAAGCTGGTAGTGCTGGCCAGGGCCTGGATCTCCACCAGGAGAGGACGGGTGCCCTCCAGAGTGACGGCTATGCTGGAGCCGGCCGCGTTGGGCAGCCGCTCGGCCAGGAAAGCCTCGGAGGGGTTGGCTACCTCGATCAGTCCCTGGCTGCCCATCTCGAAGACGCCTACCTCGGAGGTTGCCCCGAAGCGATTCTTGACGCTGCGCAGCAGGCGGTAGGCGTGGAAACGGTCTCCCTCCAGGTAAAGCACGGTGTCTACGATGTGTTCCAGAACCTTGGGGCCGGCGATCGCTCCGGCCTTGGTAACGTGCCCAACCAGGAAGATGGGGATGCCCTCCCCCTTAGCTACCTGCATCAGCCGCGAAGCGCACTCGCGCACCTGGCTGATGCTGCCCGCCGTTGACCCCAGCTCGTCCAGGTAGACCGTCTGGATGGAATCAACGACTACTGCCTTTGGTTCGAGCTCCTGGATGTGCTCCAGGATCACGTTTAGGTTCGTCTCCGTCAGGAGGTAGAGCTGGTCGGTGGTTATCCCCAGGCGCCCGGCGCGCATCTTCATCTGATGCACCGACTCCTCGCCCGAGATGTAGAGCACCTTACCGAGGGCTTCAGCCATCAAGGCCGAGACCTGCAACAGGAGTGTGGATTTGCCGATGCCTGGATCGCCCCCTATCAAAACCATAGAGCCAGGCACGATGCCGCCCCCCAGCACGTGGGAGAATTCCGGCATGGGCAGGGGCACGCGCTCCAGGCCGTCGGCCGTCACCTCCGAGAGGCGCTGGGGCTTGCTGCGCGGCACGGCATACGAAAGGGGAGAGCGTTCTTTGCTCTCCACAATCGTCTCTACCAGGGTGTTCCATTCCCCGCAGTCCGGGCAGCGCCCCATCCACCTGGGCGAGGTGCTGCCGCACTGCTGGCAGACGAATTGAGTGCGCGTTTTAGCCACCTATGTCTTCTCACTTTAACGGAATTGCTGGGAGTCGCTTCAATGTACCCCCTCCCGAACTGGTCTTGATCTCCCTCAGGCCAGCAACTCCGCCATCAAGGGGGCCTCAGCTTGCTCCTGGGCCTGCAGGACGATCTCGTCGTCCGCCACGTCGGCCACGACCACGTCACCGGTCTGGAACTCACCCGCCAACAACTTCTCCGACAGGGGATCCTCGACCATACGCTGGATGACCCGCCGCAGATGTCGGGCCCCAAACTCGGTGCTGTAACCCTCCTGAGCCAGGAAATCCCTGGCCTCGTCGGTGGCCGTTAATTCTATCTGGTGCTCGTCCAGGCGCTGCCGGATCTTGTCCAGCTCCAGAGTAACGATTTGTTTGATCTCCTCTTTGGTCAAAGCCTTGAAAACTACTATCCCCTCCACCCGGTTGAGGAATTCGGGGCGGAAGGTCTTCTTGAGTTGGGCCAGGAGCTTCTCGCGCATCTCCTGGTAAGCTTGTTCTTCGCCTCTGGCTTCGTCACGAGGCACGGCGAAGCCCAGGCTTGTCTCCCGTTTGATCAGTTGAGCACCGATGTTGGAAGTCATAATGATGATCGTATTGCAGAAATCCACCGCTCGCCCCCTGGCGTCGGAGAGACGTCCCTCTTCCATGATCTGGAGCAGCATGTTGAACACCTCAGGATGGGCTTTCTCCACTTCGTCGAAGCAGATGACGGAGTAGGGACGGCGGCGGATGGCTTCGGTGAGCTGCCCGGCGTCGTCGTAGCCGATGTAGCCTGGCGGAGCCCCTACCAATCGGGACACGTTGTGGCGCTCCATGAACTCCGACATGTCTAACTGCACCAGGTCCTCTTCGCTACCGAACATGAACTCGGCCAGGGCCTTGGCCAGCTCCGTCTTGCCTACGCCCGTGGGCCCCAGGAAGATAAAGGACCCGATGGGCCGCTTGAGGTCTTTCAAGCCCGCTCGTGCCCTGCGAACAGCTTTGGCTATGGTCGTGATGGCCTCGTCCTGACCAACGACCCTTCGATGCAGGGCCTCCTCCATGTGCAGGAGACGCTCCGTCTCCTCGCCGGCGATGCGGGTGAGAGGGATGCCTGTCCACATAGAGATCACCTCAGCCACATCGTCGGCGGTGACTGACGGGCCCTCGTCCGAGAAATCCCAGCCCAGGCGAAGCTGGTTTAACCTATCCTGGAGCTCTACCTCCAGATAGCGTAGCTCCGTTGCCTCCTCGTATCGTCCGTCCTCAATGGCCTCATCTTTTTGACGCTGCGCTGTTTTCAGGCCGGTGTAGATCTCCTTCAGGTCTGTAGGCTGGGGGGCCTTATACATGCGCACCCGGGAGGCGGTTTCGTCAATGAGGTCTATAGCCTTGTCAGGCAGATACCTGTCGGATACATAGCGGGCGGCCAGGTGAGCGGCGGTATAGATGGCCTCGTCGGATATCCTCAGCTTGTGGTGAGCCTCGTAGCGCTTCTTTAAGCCTTGCAGGATGTCAACAGTCTCCTCGACAGTGGGCTCCTCGACGAGGACGGGCTGGAAACGTCGTTCCAAAGCGGAATCGCTCTCGATGTATCTACGATACTCATCGGCGGTGGTAGCCCCGATGCACTGGAGCTCCCCCCGCGCCAGAGCTGGCTTGAGGATGTTGGCCGCGTCCACGGAGCTACCAGCAGCTCCTGCTCCAACCAACATGTGTACTTCGTCTATGAAGAGGATGCTGCCTGAGTTTTTGATTTCATCAATGACCCGTTTAAGCCGCTCTTCGAACTGGCCACGGAATATGGTGCCAGCTACCAGCGAGCCAACGTCCAACTGCACCAGGCGCTTGTCGAGCAAGGGCGCCGGTGAATCACCGGCCACGATGCGCTGAGCCAGGCCTTCCACGATAGCCGTCTTACCCACCCCAGGGTTGCCAATGAGCGCCGGATTGTTTTTTGTCCGCCGGGAGAGGATTTGAATGACTCGCTCTATCTCCGTTTGCCGGCCGACAACGGGGTCCAGCTTGCCCGCCTCGGCTAAGGCCGTGAGATCGGTCGCCAGTTGATCAATGAGGGGGGTCTTTCTCTCCTCTCTGGCACGTCCAGCATAGACGGGGTTCTTCATCATGACCCGCGTGGTCTCGGTGCGCACCCTGTCCAGACTGACACCCAGGCTCTTCAGCACATCAATGGCCACGCCGTCACCCTGGCGCACTAACCCCAGGAGAAGGTGCTCGGTGCCAATGTAATGGTGCCCCAGTCGTCGCGCCTCATCAAAAGCCAGCTCTATCACCTGTTTGGTGCGTGGAGTGAGGTAGATCTTACCGAATGAGACCTGCCGGCTGGGCCCACTAATTCTCTCGATAATCTCCTGCAGTCGCTGGGGCTTGACACCCAGATCCTGTAAGACCTTGCTGGCTATGCCTTTCTCTTCATAAATCAGACCTAACAGCAGGTGTTCGGTGCCGATGTAGCCATGATGAAGACGCTGGGCCTCCTCTTGAGCCATGGTCAGGGCACGGCGGGCTCTCTTGGTGAATCTATCGAATTTGTTAGCCATCTTCCTCGCCCTCGCTTTCTACTTCGACTTCGTGCTCTTCTCCAAGCATGGCCGCCTGTTCCACGTGCCAGTCCAGGTCAGCGTACTCGGCCTTGGCGACGCTTTTCAGGCTGAGGCCCAGGCGACGGTGATCTGGGTCGAGACGGATGATCCTCAGGGTGAGGGTGTCCCCTTCTTTGACTACCTCTTTGGGATGGGTGACGCGGTCGTCCGATAGCTCTGAAACGTGGACCAGCCCTTCGATATCGTCTCCTTTTAACCGGGCAAAGGCCCCGAAATCGGTCAGCTTGGTGATGGTGCCCTCCACCAACTGACCCTCGGAGTATTTTTCCTCAACCTGGCTCCAGGGGTCGGGCTGCAGACGCTTGAGGCTGAGGCCAATGCGCCGCTTCTCGCGATTGACGTTCATGACGTACACGTCCACCTCGTCACCTATTTGCAATACTTCCCTGGCATGAAACACTCGCCCCCAGGAAAGCTCCGACAGGTGGATCAGGCCGTCGGCTCCTCCCAGGTCAACAAACGCGCCGAAGTCGCACAGGCTGCTAACCCGTCCACGGCAGATGTCACCTTCTTTAAGCGTGGCCAGCAGCTCATTCTTTTGCTCCTTGCGCCATTGGCGCTGGGCGGATCGCTCGGAGAGGATCAGGCGGTTACGCTCACGATCCAATTCGATAATCTTGAGCAATAATTGCTGGCCGACCATCTTTGCTCGGCGCTCTTCAGGAGTCGGGGCCCTCTCCGTGTCCCGCCGGGAAGGGGGAGCCAACTGTGAGGCCGGCACGAAGCCCCGCACCTGACCCAACTGGACGATCAATCCCCCTTTGTTGTAACCAGTCACCATCCCCTCGAAGACCTCCTCGGTCTCGAAAAGCTTCTCTAAAGATCGCCATTCCTTCTCCAGTTCGGCCTGGCGCAGGGAGAGGACGGTCCGACCGTTTTTGTCCTCAGGGTTCAGTACATAAGCCAGCACCTGGTCCCCGACTTTTATCTCCTCGATAGCCGCCGGCCCCATGCTCTCCAATTCGCGACTGGAGACGGTGCCTTCGTATTTCCAACCTACGTCAATCAGAACCTCGTCAGGACTGACCCGTACTACCGTCCCCTCCAAGATATCGCCTCGACTCAGGGTCTTGAAAGTGTAGGCTCCCTCCGGGAGGTGCTCTATAGATCCAACGTTCTGGTCTTCGACTGCCTCTTGCACCCTCCTTTCTTGTATCAACAGGGTGTTCTCTTCTTTCATAACAAATCTTCCTTCTCTTGAGTTTGCTCATATTATTATACCAACATTCGCGCCAAAAGGCAAGCAAAAAAAGCCCGCCAGGGATACAAATCCTCGTGCTAAAAGCTCAAGGGCGCTAAGGCACACTCCAGGCCATCACTATCCTACGACTGCTATGGCGTCTATCTCCAGCAGGGCTCCCAGGGCCAGGTTCGCCACCTCTACGGTCGAACGAGCAGGCGGTTCGCTGGCAAAGAACTGGCCATAGACCTGGTTCATAGCCCTGAAGTCTCCCATGTCCTTGAGAAACACCGTGGTCTTTACCACCCTGTCCAGGGAACTACCGGCTGCCTCCAGCACCGCGGCGATGTTTCCCAGCACCTGGCGAGTCTGCTCCTCGATCCCACCCTCGACCAATTTGCCTGTGGCGGGGTCTATGGCCAACTGGCCGGCGGTGAAGACAAAATCGCCCACGCGGACCGCCTGGGAATACGGGCCTACTGCTGCTGGGGCCTCCCTGGTAGTTATGACTTCTCGTTTCATCGAACATCCTCCTTTGATTTGTCATTGCGAGGCACGGTTTTTGTGCCGAAGCAATCTCCAGCGGACGAGGGGATTGCTTCGTCACTTCGTTCCTCGCAATGACAGTAGTGTGAATCTGGCTACTCTACGTTTATTGCCCCTGCTCCCAGCATCTCGATCAGGGCTTCCTCCAGAGCAGGGCAATAGCCGGTAGTGTCGTTAGGGAAATCCAATTGTACTCGCTTCCCATCGCCTACCAGATAGATGCTGAAGTGGTCATCACCTTCGTAACTCCGCAATAGACTGTGCACCTTTCCCAGCCGTTCGATGTCCTGCTCGTGTTTGCCAGTGCGGGGGATGGTGATGTGAAGGTATCGGGGTCTACTGGGCCGATACTTATCTTCATCTGCCGGCCGGCTGATCAGCAGATAATCTTGAACCGATTCGCAGATCACCTTAGGCCCTCTGTCCTTAGCGTCCACCCTGCCCTTGACGACCAGAATCTTGTCCTCCTGCCAGAGCTCACGGGTCTTCTCGTAGACGCTGGGGAAGACGATGACCTCGATACTACCCCGCAGGTCCTCAAGTTGCACAAAGGCCATGGGATCACCCTTCTTAGTCATATGGGGACGGACCCAGGTCACCACCCCAGCTATGACCACCTTCTGGCCGGTCACCTCCTCGTCAATCTCGCCGCAGAAAGCGGTCACTGTGCCACCTAAGCTGGCCGCCACTTGCTGCAAGGGATGTTCAGAGACGTAGAAGCCAACCAACTCCTTCTCCCAGGCCAGCATTTCCTTGCGGGGCACCTCGGGTATGTCGGGCAAAAGAATAGACCTTCCCATAGTCAGGGAGAAGCCACTGGAAGCGTCGAACATACTCAATTGGCCCACCTCCTGGGCCTGGTGAGTGCTCTGGCTCAGAGCCATCAGGGGATCAACGACGGCTAGCAGTTGGGATCGCTGGCCGAACGCATCAAAAGCACCGATTTTGATGAGACATTCCAGGGCCCGGCGGTTCACCTGACGCAAATCAACCCGCTGGCAGAAATCCTCAATATCCTTGAAGGGGCCATTTTGCTCTCGGGCAGTCAGTATCGCCTCAACGGGTCCCTCGCCCACGTTCTTCACGGCACCCAAACCGAAGCGGATGGCCCTGTCAGCACCTGTTTCGATTGTGAAGTCCAGCCCGCTCCTGTTCACATCCGGCGGCAGGATCTCGATCCCCATCCTGCGACACTCGGCCATAAACAGGCCAACCTTGTCGGTGTTGTTGCGCTCCACAGTCAGCAGGGCCGCCATGTACTCTACGGGGTATTTGGCCTTAAGCCAGGCCGTCTGGCAAGTGATGACCGCGTAGGAGACGGCATGGCTGTTGTGGACCAGGATGTCGTTGGCCACGAAGTTGTGAGTACCCTGCACCGTCAGGTCATAGGTTTGTTTCTGGCCAATATATTTGATGCTGACAATTTCGTCCCAGAATATGTCGCCTTCCGAGTACCGCCGTAATGCGTTGCTGTCGAAGTAATCGGCTAACCGGGCAATAGTCTCCCGGCGGAACCCGCGTTTCGACCTTGCACTGGTAGGATAAAAATCTCGCTGCGCGACGCCGGCTTCGTTCCGCATCTGAGTCCAGGTGATGCCAGCCGCCGCTTTCTCTGCCCGCACTATTTCTTTCACCTCCAGTGGAACGACGTCCCGCGTCCCACGCGCGGTATCGAACTCGGTAGTCAGCACGTAGGCGCAAATCTCTCGACGCCGACGGTTGATGAAATGCCGGCCCACGTTGGCAGCGAAGTTCCTGATGTGCTCGATGCCCAACACGTGCACCTGATAGCCAATCCTCCCGCCTCGATAGGGGAAATTCACTGTCCGCAGGCGACTCACCACGCCCAGGCGCAGGAGAAGATGCTGCACCTGGTGGGCCAGCCGCTTGGACGCCGTGGCATAGTAGGCATAGACGTAGTTATCCTGCCTGTCCAGGTGACCATCGCCGGCCCAGAGGCGGCTCAGCAGTAGTGCGACCTGACGGTTGTTCAGCGTAAACGTTTCTGATGGGATTTCTTTTTCTGGAGCGCGCTTGCCCCAGATGCCCAATGCTTTGGCCCACCGTACTACGCCCGGCTCTTCATTGCGGTGAATTCGCTTGGCATAAACCGAATAGGTCCCTTTGTGCAACCTGATACTACATTCAACGTTATCGAACCTCTCGACAGCCCCGACGTAGTCGGCCAGTTGCTCGCTATCCTGAGTGTAATAGTAGACCGAGCATGGATGGCAGAGGTTGCCTTCGGCCAGGAGATGCCCCAACGCGATGACTTCATAGTCGGGCCATTCGGCTTTGCCCTCAACAGACAGCTTGCGGGGAACAGCAATCTGGTCGCCGGGCTGCAGCTCTTCCAGCAGTCGCCAGCCCCCAGGGGTGTAAAAGGGATGATTAGGCGTCGCCTCGATTTGCCTGCCCAGTGCAGTAGTCAACTGGAAGACCGGCTTGACGCCGTTGTCTGCGATGGCAGTGACTTTGCCAGCCCGCAGTTTCAACGTACTCGTATCACAGGTGACCACCTCGTCAATCTCGGCCGCTCCCACGTAGAGGTCTTCGATTTTGAAGAGCCGGCCGCTCGCTGCGTCCAATATCTCCACATCGCCAGGCAGGCATTTGTTGAAGCCGTAGTTAGAGAAGTACTCGATGGCGTCGAATATCTCCCGGGCCTCATCGGCTTCGATGCCGCCATACTTGACTGCCCCCTCGATGAAGGTCTTCCGATGCTTGCGGAGCTCTTTCTCTTTCTTCTTGCCCACGGCCCTCCGCATCAGGTCGGCATCGGCAGCCGAATAACCAGCTAAATCGGTCATGGTGCGGATCAGTTGCTCTTGATAGACGATAATGGCGTAGGTATCCTTAAGGATAGGTTCCAATTTGGGATGGATATAGGCCACTCCCTCGCGGCCGTGCTTGCGGGCGATGTAATTGGGGATAAACTGCATGGGGCCGGGGCGGTAGAGGGCCAGTACGGCCACGATGTCTTCGAAGCGCGTGGGTTGCATATCGGTGAGTACGCGACGCATACCTGAGGATTCCACCTGGAAGACGCCGGTTACCTCCCCGCTGGAGAGCAGCTCGAAGATGACCGGATCCTCGGTGGAGATGGTGTTCATATCTAGTTGGAGGCCGTGGTTCTGGCGGATGAGATCAGCGGCCTTGCGTATGATGGTCAGGGTGGAAAGGCCCAGGAAGTCTATCTTGAGCAGGCCGATGTCCTCCAATGCTTCCATCGGATATTGGGTTACGACTATTCCTCCATCCGTGCCCCCGGTGGGGCGATGCAACGGGGTGTAATTTATCAGGGGCGCGTCAGCGATGACCACGCCAGCAGCATGAGTCGAGGCATGGCGAGCCACCCCCTCTAAGCTCTGGGCCGTATCAATGAGCTGTTTGATATAGTCCTTGCTCTCGTATAGACCTCGAAGCTCTGCTACTTTCTCCAGGCCATCCTGGATTTTGACTTTTGGCCCGAAGGGGATCATCTTGGCTACCGTATCCACCTCGTTCAGAGGCAGGTCCAGGGCTCGCCCGGCGTCACGGATGGCCGCCCGCGCGCCCATGGTGCCGAAGGTGATGATTTGGGCCACCATGTCCTGGCCGTATTTTTCCCCTGCGTACTTGATCATTTCGTCGCGCCGCTCGTTGGGGAAGTCCAGGTCAATGTCCGGCATGGTCACCCGCCCCGGGTTGAGGAAGCGCTCGAAGATGAGGCCGTGCTTCAGCGGGTCCAGGTTAGTAATGCCCAGGGTATAGGCCACCATGCTGCCAGCCACAGAACCGCGTACATTCCACCAGATGTCCCGATCCCTGGCGTGACGCACCAGGTCCCAGACGATCAAGAAGTAAGTATCGAAGCCCATCTGGTGAATGAGGCGCAGCTCGTGCTGGAGACGGGCCTCGATCTCCGCGGTGACGATGGCGTAGCGATCCCTCAAGCCCTGCTGGCACAAGTGACGCAGGTAACTCTCGGCGTCGTGGCCTTCGGGAACCTCGAAGGTTGGCAGGTGATAGCCCTCGCTCTCCAGGTTCAGGTTACATTTTTCGGCGATGAGCAGGCTGTTTTCTACCGCTTCCGGCACATCGGGGAAGAGAGCGGCCATCTCCTCGCCGCTCTTGAGGTAGAAGCTTTCGTCCCCCATGGTCATGCGCTTGGGGTCTTTGATGGTGGTGTTAGTCTGGATGCAGAGGAGGATCTCCTGGGCTTTGGCCTCCTCGGGCCGCACGTAGTGGACATCGTTGGTGGCCACCAGAGGGATGCCCATTTCATTGGACAGGGCAATGAGCCCCTCGTTAATCTGCTTAAACTCAGGGATGCCCTCGTGTCTCTGCAGCTCCAGATAGAAGTTGCCCTGTCCAAAGGCATCGCGGTACCAGGCGACCACCTCGCGTGCTTTATCCAATTGCCCCTTCAAGACCAGGCGGGGAATCTCCCCTGAGCCACAACCAGAAAGGGCAATCAGCCCCTGGGCGTGCTCGGCCAGGTACTTTTTGTCCACGCGGGGTTTGTAGTAGAAGCCTTCAAGCTCTGCGGCCGTGGCTATCTGGAGCAGGTTGTGATAGCCGACTTTGTCCTTGGCCAGGAGGATGATGTGGTTGGGGCTCCTGTCTTTTTGGGGGTCTCTCCGTTTCATGCCGCGGGGGGCAATGTACATCTCGATGCCGATGATGGGCTTTATCCCATGCTTCTGGGCTGCCTGGTAGAACTCGATGGCCCCGTACATCGCTCCGTGGTCGGTGAGGGCCAGGGCCGGCATGCCCAGCTCCTTGGCCCGGACAACCAGGCCCTCCGCCCGACCCAGACCATCTAACAGGGAGTATTCGCTATGCACGTGGAGGTGAACAAAGGGACGCATGAAATGCTCCTGTCAAACCGAAAGCCTTTGCAGATGCACCCTGTATTATACTAGAAAAATCGTTTTTAGCGTAGCTCTGGAGGGGTGAAAAAGGGCTGTCTGGATAAATTTTAAGGTTTGAAGCTTGACCCAACTTCCATTCGGCTGTATAATCCGAAGGAGTATGGGAATTCGCAGTTTTCTAGACATCCTTAGCTTCTTTGGCGGCGGGGTCTGCGGACAGATACCCGGCCATTCTTTCATCATCGGCGGAAGTCAGCTTCCCCTCTGTGCTCGCTGCACGGGGACCTTTTTGGGTATCCTGCTGGGTTTTCTGGGCCTGGCTGCGCTGAGGAGGCGGCGTGCCAGCGGCCTGCCACCTAACGAGGTCTTGGCTTCGCTCGCCATCTTCATCGTTCTATGGGGCGTTGACGGCCTCAACTCATTTCTAGCCCTCCTTCCCAACGCTCCCCACCTCTACCATCCCCACAACTTTCTGCGCTTGATCACGGGGACTCTGAACGGCCTGGCCCTGAGCATCATCGTCTATCCCATCTTCAATTTCGTTCTCTGGAAAAAGGCCGATGCCCGCAGGGTGATCCGCAACTTTCGTGAATTGGGCTATCTAGTGATCCCGGCCGCTCTACTCGTAGGGGTCGTTCAAACCCAGGCCAGTTTTCTCCTGTACCCAGTGGCCGCTCTGAGCATCCTGGGGGTGCTGGCCATGCTGATGCTTGTAAACACCATGATCGTCTTGATCGTGACCCGGCGGGAGAGCAGAGCCGAAAGTTGGCACGATGCCCGCTGGCCTCTGTTGCTGGGGCTGCCGGCTACCCTCCTCGAACTCGGTGTGCTGGGACTCTTACACCTCGCCTTGACCCAGTGGTTGGCCTCGCCCATTTTGCGCTGAAACGGGTTCTTAAAGGGCAACCGCAAGGGTTGCCCCTACCCAGGTCGCGTATGGTAGGGGCGAGGCTTGCCCTCGCTACCCAGGTCGCGTATGGTAGGGGCGAGGCTTGCCCTCGCCCTTGCTGGCGGAAGTTGCGGGGAACTTGAAACCCTGGTATAATGAGCGTCGGTTTCATCCGCCGGCCCAGGATCAAGCCTTGGGCCTCACCACAAGAAGGAGAAAAAAATGGACATCGGCAAATCATTGACCTACATGTTCGAAGACGAGAAATGGGCCAACAAAGTGGTGGTGGGAGCGGTAGTCAACATGGTCCCCCTCCTGAACTTTGCCAGCGCAGGTTACATGTTAGCCACACTTCGTAACGTGGCCAATGACGTCATTCCCCCCTTGCCAACCTGGGATGACTTCGGCGATTACTTCATCAAGGGGTTGGTTCTATTCATGATCGGCTTGATCTACGCTTTGCCTCTTCTACTACTGGCTTGCTGCCCCATGAGTGCGACGTTCTTGCTCGCTTTCTCCGAAACAGGTGAGATGGCTGTGACAGAAGCTCTTTCCATTGCCATCCTGGGTTTGTTTGCGTTACTTGCCTTACTGTACACCCTCGCCTACACCTTCGTCATGCCCGCCGTAATGCTCCACTACGCCTCGGCCGAGGATTTCTCCGCCGCGTTCCGGTTGGGCAAGATATTTGCCTTCATCCGCGATAACGTCAACAGCTACTTGAAAGCCTGGCTCTACGTACTGGTTGTGGGCATTGTGGTCGGAATCGGGGAGTTCATGGTTGGGGCGATTTTGGGCTGGATCCCCATCTGTGGATGGATCATCTTCTGGATTATAGGGCTGGGCGTTGCCTTCTGGACCTACCTGGTGGTGGCCCACGTCTACGGCCAATTTGCCCGTGAGGTTCAGCTTCCGCTGCGCCCGGCTTCTGCCATAGCATAACTCCTCCCTCTCGTAGGGGGAGGCTGCCCTGAGCCGAAGCCCTGAGAGAAGCGCCAATTCGATGGCGAGGAGTTGTACTCCGAGCCCTCCGTTCGGGAGTTCAACTCCCTCACATCATGCTTGCGGGGTACTGAGACTCTATTCCTCCGTCTCTATGGTGACAAAAGAGGTCTTGCCGGCGCTGACTTCTACCTCCTGGGTGTACAACCGCCCGTCTACCCTGGTCTTCAGCACGTAAGCGCCGGCCGGCACATCCCCCATCACGAAGTTCTCGCCCCATTCCTCGTCAGGATTCACCCCCTCGCTGGCATAGGTCCAGGTCTCGCGCCACCGCCTGTCGGGCTCCTCCGCGCGGTGAAAGTTGATCAGAACCTCAGGGATGGGATTCCCCTCGGCATCCAGCAACACCCCAGCGATGGTCCCGTGGAGAGGCACGGGCTTCAGCCACAGCTCCGGGTTGCGGGTATCGGCGTAGGTGTTGGCTCCCACCCGCACCTCGAAGTGAAGGTGAGGCCCGATGGCCACCCCCGTCATTCCCACCTCGCCCAACACGTCGCCTGCCGTCACTCGCTGGCCAACGCGAGCCCTTACTCGCGAGAGATGGCCGTAAAGGACGAAGACAGGCTGCTCGTGGAACTTTCTATCCAACCGCACCACTACGAGCTGGCCGTAGAAATCGGGCTTGAGGCCGTAGACCCTGGCCTGATCGCTGCCAGCGACGATGACCGTCCCTGGGGCGACAGCCAGGACGGGCGTGCCCATAGGATTCTCGATGTCCACCCCGTGATGGAGAAAATAGCGGCCACTGGCCGTGGTACCGTAGGGGTACAAGCGACTGACCTGGACCTGGCCCTCAGGGCCGATGGGGCGCTCCAGCCAGTAGTGGTCCTGGGGAGGCCCTGGTGTTTCTGTCGGCGTGGGCGTTGACGTCGAGGTAGGTGTTGGTGTCAACGTCGGGCTGGGCGTAGGGGTAATCGTCGGTGTTGGCGTGGGTGTGGACGTAGGGGTGCTGGTGGAGGTTGACGTCGGCGTTGCCGTAGGCGTGGGTGTGGATGTGGGGATGCTGGTAAAGGTCGGCGTTGGTGTGAGAGTTCTCAAGATGGCGAGCTGGGCAGATGGTTGCCCGCCCAAAGCGATGGCCGAGATCACCAGGGCCAAAGCGATGGCCCCGGCTATAACGACCCTTGTATCTAACGAGCTGTTCTCTGTCTGGCGCACAACGTTTACCCCTACCTCTGAATCGCGTCAGCTACACGGTTCTCTAAAATCTGATGGGACGAGAAGCCGCTGCCCATCTGCAAATAGAACGCTGCAGCCTCTACCAATGCCTCGTTGGGTATGAGGCCAACGAGCTCACTCTCTACCACGGCCACGCCATAGCGCTCCGCCTCGCGACGGATCATCTCCACCACGCGGTGAACGGGCGTCTTCCGATAATTGGTCAAGTTCGTCGAGACTTGAGCCCGGCCTTTCACCAGGAGTCCCAGAGCTCTGACGTAGCGCAGTCCGCCGGAGGAGTGGCGCACGGCGCGGGCGATGGCCTTGGCGATCTCCACATCGTCGGTGCCCAGATAGACGTTGAAGGCGATGAGCGGTGGTCGAGCCCCGATGGCTGTGGCTCCCGCCTTGCCCACGTGCCGGGGGCCGAAGTCGGGCTCCCGTTCGGGCCTGGTGGCGATCTCCGCCTTGATCCCCTCATACTCACCCCGCCGCACCTCGGCCAGGTTCTGCCTGTCGGGTCGAGTGGCTGCTTCTTCGTAGAGATAGACGGGAATGTCTAGCTCCCGGCCCACCCGCTCCCCCAACCGCCGGGCGATAGCCACGCAATCCTCCATGGTCACGTTCTTGATGGGCACGAAAGGCACCACGTCGGCCGCTCCCATGCGGGGGTGCTCGCCCCGGTGCAGATTCATGTCAATGAGCTCCGCTGCCTTCTCGATGCCGCGGAAGGCGGCCTCCTCCACCGTCCCAGGCTCTCCCACGAAAGTTACCACCGTGCGGTTGTGGTCGGCGTTGGACTGAACATCCAGCACGTGGGCATTGGGCACACTAGCTATGGCCTCCGCGAGCTGGTCAATGACCTCGTTTGATCGTCCCTCGCTGAAGTTAGGCACACACTCCACGATCTTTCTCATTTTTCCAACCTTCCTCGTTTTTGACAGTGATCCCTTCGCGCTTCAAGAGAGCGGTGGTCACCCCGTCCCCTTCTACCAGGCGCCCACTGAAACTCCCATCGTAGATTTGGCCCGCGCCGCAGGAAGGGCTGCGGGCCTTCAGAACGGCTTCCTTGATGCCCCAGCGCTTAGCGGCATCCAGCGCCCGTTGTGCTCCGGCCAAAAACTGTGCCGTGACGTCCTTCCCCTTGATGTTCACCACCCGAGCCCGTCCGTCCAGGACACCGCTCCCGTCGCCGCCCTGGATCTCGGCCGGAGGGCGTGGGGTGGGAAGCCCGCCCGACACCTCCGGGCAGATGGGTAAGACGTGGCCTCGCGCGGCCCATGCCTGAAGCTGGTCATGGGGGCAACAGCCGCCGTCGTATCGGCAGGGGATGCCCAGCAGGCAGGCGCTCACCAAATAGCTTCTCATAACTCGTCCGTATCCAGGATGATGGTCACCGGCCCATCGTTGTGGATCTCGACCAGCATGTAGGCCCTGAACACGCCCGTTTCCACCCTGGCGACACCGACTTCTCGAAGCTGGTCCACAAAATGCTCAACCAGCGGTTCTGCTACCTCCGGGGGGGCAGCCTCGGTGAAGCTGGGCCGCCGCCCTCGTCTGCAATCGGCGTAGAGCGTGAATTGGGAAACCACCAGAATGTCCGCCCCGACGTCGAGGGCCGAGAGATTCATCTTGCCCGCATCGTCTTCGAAAATGCGCAAGTTGGCTATCTTCTGGGCCAGTTTTTGGGCTTCCGCTTGGGTATCTCGATGGGTTGCACCGATGAGAACCACCAAACCGGTATCTATGGTCCCTGTGGTCTCACCATCCACTGAGACAGCACCTCGTTTAACCCGCTGTACAATCGCACGCATAGATTGCGCTACCTCCCTGGCTAGTCCACAGTGATCAAGTCCTTGATCTTCTGGAAAGTGGCCTCCCCGATGCCGGGCACCTTTTTGATCTCCTCAATACTGTCATAAGGGCGATTCTCGATGATGTCTTGGGCTTTGGAGGGACCGATGCCTGGCAAGCTCTCGAGCTCGGATTGGCTGGCGGTATTGATGTTGATCTTGCCTCCAATCTCGCTGCTGGTTGGGGCTTTGGTTGGTGGCAAGCTCACTGGCGGGCTCACGGGTGGGCGCTCCTCGCCCAGCTCAGGCACGTAGATGTGCTGACCATCTGTCATAGTCAGCGCCAGATTGATGCGGTCCAGGTCGGCCTCACTGGTAGTGCCCCCTGCGGCTTCGATGGCGTCCTTGATGATGCTGTCGGCCGGGAGCTCGTACACGTCGGGGTGAACCACCGCCCCGCTGACGTAGACCCGCAGGGGGCGAGGGGTGGGAGTGGGTAGAGGAGTAGGGGTGGGCAAAGGGGTGGCTGTGGGTGTGGGCAAACTTACCACGAGCTCCGGTGGTGGGGGGCGACGCAAAAAGATGATCACCCCGCCCAGGACGATCACATTGATCAACGTAATCAGAATATAACCCCGGTATCGCTCTAGCCAGTTGCTCATCTCTCCCTCCCCCCAGAAGATAGAAATCCGGCCAAATTATACTGCAAAGCACCCGCAGGGGCAAATGATTGACAAAGCAGATCGAACTCTTGACCATCCCGTAACTGTGTGGTACAATGAGGTTGTGCATAGGGGTATGTTGTCTCTAAAGCCTCAGGTAGAACGGTTGGAGAGTAGGCCATGTCCAGCCAACCCGGGAACCAACATTCCGCCGAGTTCACAACGGCGGACCTGCGAATCTATCTCCTGGGCCCACCAGGTGTGGAGTGGGCCGGTCGTACCCTTCCCATCCCTCGCCGCCAGGCCCGCGCCCTCCTCTACCGCCTGGCCGCCCGGCTGCGGCCTGTCCCCCGCGAGCACCTATGCTTTCTCTTCTGGCCCGACACAGCGGAGTCCACCGCCCACCGCCATCTCAGCCACCTGCTGACCCACCTCCGCCGCGCCCTGCCTGACCCCGGCGTGCTGTTAGACTCCGACGACCAGGTTGGCCTGGACCCGCAGCGGGCCTGGTCGGACACGGTGGCCTTTGAGCAATTGTGTGCTGTGGACCTCTACCGCGGCCCCTTCCTGGCCGGCTTCTCCCTACCCGACAGCCCGGAGTTCGAGGCCTGGGCCACCCAGGAGCGATACGCCTGGGAACGCCTCTACCTGGAGGCACTGGCGGCCCTGATCGAGGAATCGGCAGCCAGGGGAGAGCACGACGCCGCCATCGCCCATGCCCAACGCTACCTGGAAACCGACGACCTGGCCGAGGACGTGCACCGTCGCCTCATCGAGCTCTATGCCGCCGCCGGCCACCGCAGCGCGGCCCTGCGCCAGTTCGAACGCTGTGCCGTGATCCTGGAGCGGGAGCTCGGCGTCAGCCCCCTGCCGCAGACGCGGGCCGTCTACCAGGCCATCCTGGCAGATCAACCACCGCCCCGCCCGGTGGCCAGGCCGGCCTGGATGACCCTGCCCGGCCTGGACGTGCCGCTGGTCGGGCGGGACGAGGCTTTGCGCAGCCTGGAGCGGGCCTACGCACGCGCCAAAGCTGGACAGGGGGGGGTGGTGTTGATTTCGGGGGAGGCAGGCATCGGCAAGTCGCGCCTGATGCAGGAGTTCGCCACCCGCCTGGAAGATCAGACCATCATCCTGGTGGGCGCTGGCCACCCTGCGGCGCAAACCACGCCCTACCAACCCATCATCCACGCCCTGCGCGCTGTCCTGAGCAGGGGGGCGGAGGAGCCGAGGAGCAGAGGTGAGGACTTCTCCCCTGCTCCCCTGCTCCCGCGCTCCCTTGCCCAAATCTGGTTGGCCGAGGCCTCGCGACTGCTGCCTGAGCTGCGCGCTATGTATCCTGATTTGCCACCACCGCTGCCGGCCGAACCAGACGAGGCCCGTAGCCGCTTATTTGAGGCCCTGTGTCAGATCGTCCTGGGACTGGCTACCTCACCCCTGCTCCTGTTCCTTCGCTCCGCTCAGGACTTCGGC
>VGOG01000037.1 GCA_016875995.1 Chloroflexota bacterium | reverse complement strand
GGCCCGTGGATGCCTTCCTCCGTCACGCCGTAGGGCAGTGCTGTCACTCCTCCACCTGGTTTGGGGGAACGAACTGCAGTGCGTGGTTTCGAGCGAACGGATCGCAGAGCAAGATGTTAGCTACGCCTTCTCTTGTACGCGGTGAATTGGAGTGCCAGTTGCTCATTGGCCTGCGGACATACCTTCTCTCTCAAGGGAATTCACCCAGGTCCGGAAGTTCTTCACGGCTAGCTCGTAGTCCGCGCGTCCCTGGTTCTCAATCCAATTGCGTCTACCGTTGGGAGTAGTCAACTGGCCGTGAATTATCTTGCATATAGTCAACATCAGTCTTCTTTCTTTGGGGTCCAGTTCCAAGGTAGCATCAATGGGTGATAAATCTCTCTCCCTGAGAGGCCCTCGGCTATCGTCTGCCAAGTCTCTTACGCCAGGCACTTGCTCCGAAATGACCTTCAGCCACTTGGTTATGTACTTTACGCTTTCTCTGTCAATAAGACCACTGCCTTCGGACTGGCGAAAGGCCAAGAGAATGCTGTACAGATTT
Organism: Chloroflexota bacterium; assembly: GCA_016875995.1. Classification (GTDB taxonomy): domain Bacteria; phylum Chloroflexota; class Anaerolineae; order VGOG01; family VGOG01; genus VGOG01. The sequence goes on along the minus strand of VGOG01000037.1, from coordinate 22,517 downwards.
ACTGCCGCCTCCTTGGAGTCAATAACCAGCACCCACCGTTTCTGTTGCGTTGGCACCAGCCTGGGTTGCTTGTGTCCGTTTCTTTTTCTTCGACTCATATCTATGACCGGCCGTGTTTGGCGCGGCTAAAAATCCACGGCCCGTGGCTGCCCTCCTCCGTCACGCCGTAGTAGACGTGCAACTGGCCCTCGGCGTCCCGCTGGACAAAATCGTAGCGCACCTTGCCCGCCCGCCGCTTTTTCTTCCAAGGGCATATTGCCACAGTCGCCGGGTCAAGGAGCGGTTGATGCAGCACAGGTGTAGGTGCACCCAACGAGGCTACGTATCCTCGCCAAGCACGTTTCCCAGAACCTCTCTGGCCTTTTCCAGAAAAGCCTCTGCATCAGCCACGGCTTGTTGAGCGTCCTGCCGTGACGCTCTTGTTCGCGGATCGTAATCACTGGCTTCGCGGGCCTGCATCGCCCGTGCGAGTATACGACTATACCGTCTGTCTGCGTAGCCCCCCTTGACGAAGTGCTGACCGAACTGAGACACGACTGCGGAGTGACGGCGCAAGTCCACGTCAACGGCCAGGAGCGCAGCTTTGGCCGAGTAGAACATCACGTAGTAAGCCTTGGACACGGCGTCGTCAAAGCGAGACAGACCAAGCAACTCACGGGCGACTTCCAGCTTCTCTTCCGCCAGAGCCAGCCAGACTGAGATCAACTCTGACTTTTCCTCCATATCTCGATTCCCTCTTCTCTCGCCCGTTTGATCAGCGGAGACCATTCGCGGAACCGGCGCTCGCTAATCACCAGGGGCGAGATGTAGACTCCGTGTTCCAGAGAGATGTCGCTGGCCATATCAACAATGGCCTGCCAGCGAGGGTCACTGAAGGGAGCGGCATAGAAACCACCGGGCAGGCGTTCTTCTCCCCAGCTCACCACCACCAATACGTCAATGTCCGACCCTGCGGTGGCGTCCCCTCTAGCTTGGGAGCCAAAGAGAATCAGTCGCTGCAGTTGGTCCGGAAAGCGGGCCAGTAAGGCGTCGCGGTATCTGGTCAGCACCTCTTGGTTAGCTATCTTCTTGGACGTAGTGTTACCCTCGCGCAATTCGACCACTTTTCCTACTCCCCCTCCAAAAACTCCCGCCACGGCCCGTGTAGGCCTTCCTCGGTCACGCCGTAGTAGACGTGGAACTGGCCCTCGGCGTCCCGCTGGACGAAGTCGTAGCGCACCTTGCCCGCCCGTTGCTTCTTCTTCCAGAGGCCGATGTCGCCATGCCAGTTCACTTGCTCCACCTGGACGGGGTGCTGCTCCTTCTGGGTGATGGCGTATTGCCACAGCCGCCGCGCCGAGGAGCGGCTCACGTTGCGAACCTCGTTGCCGTTGCGCAAATCCTTCATGGTGTGATAGAGGGTGCCCTTCCGCTCCACTGTCTCCACGATCTCCACCCCTGTCTTGGGTGGTTCCACCAGGTGAGGTCTCTCCTCTATCGCGGCTTCCTCCTCGGCAGGCGCTTCCTCCTCTGGGGGCGGCGCTGGCGGCAAGGCGCGCCTCACTAATTGCACGATCTCGTCACGCACGGCCAGGTTGGTCTCCGTCTCCTGGCGGACGTAGATTTTGCTGCCCTCGATAGCATAAGGGGGATCGCTGCCCCGAGGCACAGCCAGGCGCACCACCTTCTTGTCCTCGGTCTGCTGCACGTCAATGGTCACCTCCAGGGGCGGGGTGATCTTGCGCTCGATTTCGGCCTTGAGGATGGTGATGGCCTCCTTGGGATTGTCAATGCCCGTGGGCGGCGTTCTGGGATTGGAGCCGACGCCCACGTAAATAGTGCCGCCGTTGGTGTTGGCGAAAGCCACCACGTCGGCGATGACGGCGTAGAGTCGCCCGCCGCGGCGGGTCATCCTCTCGTGGAAGGACTGGACGATGCTGGGCCCCTGCTCCCGCGCCGCTCGCACATAATCGAAGGGAGCGCGCTCCGGCCGATAGGGCCGGGTGAGGGTGAAATCGTCGCTCAGGAAGACCTCCCGCAGGGCCTGGAAGCTGACCTCTGGCAGTAGCACCTCGGTGACCCGGTCGCCGACGCCCAGGGATTTCTTGTCCCTGGGATCGCGGGTCAGGCGGTGGTTGTCGGAGCCCTGGATACAGCGCATGGGGCGGGGGTACTCCGGCTTGGAGCCACTGAAGAAGGCCGGGGTAGTGCGCTGCCCCTTGCTTTCCAAATCTGTTACCTCCAGGGCGTGGAGGTGCTCGTCCTGGGTGTAGGCGATCTTGGTCTGGCCGCCGAAGCCATAGCCCCGCATGGCCACGCCGTGAGTCGAGTTAGCGTGGGCGGCGATCACGATACCGCCTGCCTCATCAATCGCTCGATAGGCAGTCAACACATCGGCCGTAGCCCCCACCTCAGTGGAGCCTTCGTCCAGCCTATCGGCGGCGATGTTAAGGTCCAATAGGATGTGCTCCAGCTCGCGGACAGTGGTCTTCTCTGAGAAAATGCCCAAAATGTGAAAACCCAGGGTCGCCGTGAACTCGAAGCCGGGCAGCACCAGAATCTTCTCCTGCAGGCGGCGATACTCCTGAAGCCTTTCCTTCTCCTGAGGGCGGAGGCGCTCCAGTCGCTCCAGCATCTCCAGTTCCTCGATCTCCTCCAACATCCCCGCGTAGCCAGCCACGGTGTTGTGGTCGGTGAAGGCGATGATCTCCAGGCCCTTCCTCTCCGCCTCTTGCAGAGCGTCCAAATAGGAGACGTCCGGCTGTTGGTAGTCGGCAGAGGCGGGGGTGTGGATGTGGAGATCCATCCGCCGCCATTGCCGCTGCTCCTTCTTCTTGCTATTGTTATCTGGCATATTCAAACCCCTTGATGGAAAGTAGCAGACTCCCGCACCGCCTTCTCTGCCCCCTCGGCATTCCGCCCCCGCTTCTCAGCGATGGCCCTGACGTAGGCGGCGGCGCTGGCCGCCTTTTCCTGCATGATCTCCATACGCATCGTAGCAGGGCAAAAGCCTCAGTTGACTTCATACTCTGGCCCCGACTCGAAGAGGGTCAATTGGTGCGGCCCTTCAGGATAATCGAGGTCGAACCTACGTGGGATGAGCCCTTCAGTTGTCAGCCCGCCTAAGCGGTTGATGCTTTCCAGGATTGTGGGGACACAGTACTCAGCGATGGCTTCACGGATCTGGTGACCGTTGAAGCGCAGTATGGACCAGCCCAGGCTGGTCAAATCGTTATCCCGCTGATTGTCCAGAGGAATGCGTGTTGGGTCAGCGTGCCAGGTATCCCCATCAGTTTCGATGTCCATTTTACCTTGATCGCAGAAGATGGCGAAGTCCAGAGAATACCATTGTTCCTTGGCTTTGACGAAGTATTGCCTCTCTGCCTCGATTTGAAGCCGTTTCAACCCGGCCCACAGACGGTCTTCCAACGGGCTCTCATCGTACAGATCGTTGATCTCAACCGCGTTCACGAACTTATGCCAGGTGGTTGGGATGAATACAATACGCCGCCAACGCCGGCTGAGGATGGGCTTGGGCAGCCGCTGTAGCGGTGACAGGAGCAGTTGGTAATAGCGTCGCTTCCCCTTTTCATCGTGGGGCTCATTGGGAAACAGTTGCCAGCGAAGGACTTGGCGAATGTCGAGGACGCGGGCATAGTAATTCACAGCGTATGCCTCGTCGCCGAAGATCTTGGTCTGGTAAAAAGCCAGCCACTGCGGCGGCCAGCGCTCTTTGAGCCATCTTTCCGCGCTGCGCACGGGGATGCGATACCAATGTTGGTCTCGCGCAATGGCAAAGTCCAGCAGGTTGTTCATGATAGCCACTAGCACTTCGCCTCGAGATTCCACAGTGCTCTCCACAATCAGTCGTCTTTCACCAACTGACAAAATCGCCGAAAACTCGGACTGTGCTCAGCAATCTCCTCAGGATCTACATATTCAGCTAGTAATGGGTCGTCTCTGGCCTTCAAGAAGTTCTTTCCGTGTTGGGCGAAGATGTCCTCAAGCAATTCGGACGGCTTGCATATCTCCTCCAAGTTCCGCTCAATGCGCACCTCTGCTCCTCTTCCCAGAACTTGCCTTACAGCTTCTGAATCTGTTGCAAGCCATCCCTCCAAAGCATGGACAACCACCACATACCTGGGTACAACCGGCAAGCCCACTCTGCTAAGCTCTCGTTCTACCTTTGAGACCTCCCTCTGGATCTCTGCGGGGTCTGTGCACTCCGAGTCCACACAAACGATGACCTTCTCAATATCCTGATGCTGTTTCAGAAGGGCTTCCACATAGGGCCTTACCTTAACCCAGGGTCTTCAGTGCCTCCTTTACCCCTGTCACATCTTTAGCCCCTCGGCACTGTGTCTTCCCATCCACCTTCTCCACAATTATCAGATCCTCCGGGGCCAGGAAATTGAGGAGGTTCGGGGAGTGAGTTGTTGCCAAGACCTGAGTCTTCCGGGAGGCTGATTTAAGAACGTCCACTACCAACTCCAGCAAACCGGGATGGATACAATTCTCAGGCTCCTCGAAGCAAGCCATAGTGGGAGGATCGGGGGAAAGAAGGGCGGCCAACTGGCCGAGAAAGCGCAGCGTCCCATCGGACATGGCCCAGGAGGGTATGCGCAGGGGGAATCCTCGCTCCTCCATCGCCAGATAAGTTTGACCTTCCTCCGTGAGAGGGGTCAAAAGCCGCTCCATCTCCGGAACGGCCGTTTTCAGAAGCTCCTCCACTTCAGCGAAACTCTCTCCCCATTCTGATTGGAAGGTATGGAACACCGAAGAAATGTTCGCCCCTTCCTTCTGAAGGCGGAGGTCCCTTCTTGCTGGCGTGGGCTGGGCCATCTGAGCCGGAATGAAACTGTAGAAGGCCCAACTACGCATGGCCGAAAGCAAAGTGCTAAGTATCGGGAACCGGGTTTGGTCTTGATAACGATTAAGAACGAGTCGCTGAGGCTCTGCGGGTGGCCCGGGAGAGGAGACAGTGGGAGCCCCTAGTTCCAAAAGCTCCTGCAAGAATAAGAGACAGTCCAGGATGTTGCTCTTTCCGGCGTTGTTGGGCCCTACGAAAACCGTTAAGGGCTTCAAGAGAATGGTCACATCTTCAAGACTTTTGTAATTCTTAACCCTCAGTTTGGTGAGCATCAGCACTCCTTTCTTCTCCCTGGGAGGTTCCAGACTCTCCTCGGTGATCGGCCAGGGCGGCGGCGAAGACCTGATCCACCTGATCGGCCAGGATAAAGTTCATGGCTTTTTTGACATCTTCCGGCACGTCATCCAGGTCCGGCTCGTTGCGCTGGGGCAAGATCACCGTCTTCAGGCCGACGCGGTGGGCGGCGAGCACTTTCTCCTTGATACCTCCCACCGGCAGCACCTGTCCCCGCAGGGTGATTTCGCCAGTCATGCCCACGTCGGACCGTACTGGCTTATTCAAGAGCAGAGAGGCCAGGGCGGTGGCTATAGTCACCCCTGCCGACGGGCCGTCCTTAGGCATGGCACCGGCAGGCACATGGATGTGGATGTCGCTTTCCTCGAAGAAGTTGCTGTCAATCCCCAGTTCCCTGGCCTTGGAGCGCACGTAGCTCAACGCCGCCTGGGCCGATTCCTTCATCACATCGCCCAGTTGCCCGGTGAGGGTGAAGCCCTTCTTGCCCGGCATCCTGGTAGCCTCGACGAAGACGATGTCGCCGCCGGAGGGCGTCCAGGCCACCCCCGTGGCCACGCCGGGGATCTCTGTCCGCTCCGCCGCCTCGAAGAAGTACTTGGGCTTGCCCAGAAATTCGGCCACCTTTTCCTCGGTGATCAGCGTTCTTTCGCCGATGCGCTCATTCGCTGACTCGCCGATTCGCTCATTCGCTGATTCGCCGATGCGCTCATTCGCTGACTCGCCGATGCGCTCATTCGCTGACTCGCCGATTCGCTCATTCACTGATTCGCCGATGCGCTCATTCACTGATTCGCTGGCCTCGGCTACCCTGGTGGCCACCTTTCGGCAGATGCTGCCCAGCTCCCGCTCCAGGTTGCGCACGCCTGCCTCGCGGGTGTAATCGCGGATGATCTTGCGGATGGCCCCTGCGCTGAACTCGATCTCTTCTGGAAGCAGGCTGTTCTCCCTGATCTGCCGTGGGATCAGGTACTGCTGGGCGATCTTGATCTTCTCCTCCTCGGTGTAACCGGAGAGCCTGAGGATCTCCATGCGGTCGCGCAGGGCGGGGGGGATGGTGTCCAGGATGTTACCCGTGGTGATGAACATCACCTGGGACAGATCGAAGGGCACGTCCAGGTAGTGATCGCGGAAGTCCCGGTTCTGCTCCGGATCGAGCACCTCCAAAAGAGCCGAGGAGGGATCGCCGCGCCAATCCTGGCCCACCTTGTCAATCTCGTCCAACATGAAGACGGGGTTCCTGGACTCCACGCGCCGCAGGGCCTGGATGATGCGGCCTGGGAGGGCCCCGATGTAGGTCCGCCGGTGGCCGCGGATCTCCGCCTCGTCGCGCACGCCGCCCAGCGACTGGCGCACGAACTTGCGGCCCAGGGCGCGGGCGATGGACCGCCCCAGCGAGGTCTTGCCCGTGCCCGGCGGCCCGATGAAGCACAGAATCACCCCTTCGCGCTCCATACGGATATAGTCTGTTATCTCCTCCTCTTCTTCTTCCTCTTTTCGCTCCAGGCGCAGCTTGCGCACCGCCAGATACTCCAGGATGCGCTCCTTAATGTCCTCCAGGTCGTAGTGGTCCTCGTCCAGCACCTGGTGGGCACGGGCGATGTCCAGGTTGTCCTCGGTGCTCTTGTTCCAGGGAAGGTTAACCAACCAATCGAGGTAGGTTCGGATTACCGAGTATTCCGCCGCGGCGGTGGGCAGCTTGGACAGGCGGTCCAACTCGCGCTTGGCCTCCTTCTCCGCCTCCTCAGGCATCCCAGCCGCCTCGATCTTCTGGCGGAGTTCCTCGACCTCCGTGGCCTGCTCGTCTTCCTCGCCCAACTCCTTTTTGATGGCCTTCAACTGCTCGCGCAAGAAATACTCCCTCTGCACCTTGGTCATCTCGGTCTGGGCTTCGGTCTGAATCTTCTTGCCCAGTTCCAGCACTTCCAACTCCCGATTGAGGATGACCGTGAGCTTGCGGAGCTTCCCCGTGACCTCGTTAATCTCCAGGATCTGCTGGGCATCGTCAAGATCCATGCGCATGTAAGTGGCGATGGCGTAGGCCAACTGGCGCGGGTCATCAACGTTCAGGGCCAGCATGATCAACTCATCGGGTATGTGGGGCACCAGGGCGACCAGGCGGCGGAAGAGCTCGACGATGTTGCGCATCAGCGCCTCCACTTCCACCGTATCCTCGACGAGATCGGGGATAACCTCCACCCTGGCGGTCAGATAAGGCTCCAATTGGGTGAACTCGTGGATGTTGATCCGTTCCAATCCCTGCACCAGGAGGACAACGGTGCCATCGGGAGCCTTGCGCAGGCGATGTACCACGGCTGCCGTGCCCACTTTGTAGACGTCATCAGGCCCTGGATCGTCTTCCTCTGGATTCTTAGCCGCCACCAGGCCGATAACGCGCCTGCCCAGAACGGCGTCATCTATCAGGCGGATGGAGCGTGGTCGTCCCACCGTCAAAGGCAAAGCGGTCAAAGGATAGACGACCACATTTCGCAGCGGCAGGATAGCCAGTTCACTGGGGATATCCGCCAGGCCCTCATCAGTGGTCCTCCGGCTCTCAAGTACGGTGTCCTCTTGTGTCGAGGGCACGAGGGCCGTTTTGGCGGCTACATCGGTCGAGAAGCCGCTTCCCTGGCTCCTGTTTTCGGGTTGTTTATGTTTTTCTGACGAAGGCATAGAAAACCTCCTTCGCATCAGTTTCCATAGTTTATCGAGATTCATGCCTCAGAACTCACTTTGGTTTACTAAGTCTCAACCACCGCAATCTTTTGGGCTTTGGCCTTGGGCAAGACCACTCTCAGGAAGCCCTCTTCGTAGGTGGCTTCGATCTTCTCCTCAATGATGGCCCACGGAAGGTAGACCTCGGTCTCGAAGTCACCGTAGCGAATCTCCATTTGTTGATAGCTCAAGGTTAGACCCTGGGCCTCGGCCAATGGATCGTGTCTCACCCCGGTGATGGTCAAATTGCGGTCGGATAGAGATATCGTGAACTCACCTTCCTCCATACCCGCTATCTCTACTTTGACCACCACGCAATCGTCGGTCTCGTAGACGTCGGTGGGAGGTCGCCAGGTTCTGACGTGGCGCAAGGGGAGCCAGCGTCTGGGGGGAATCACCTCGTCGAAGAGGCGATCCATCTCCGCTTCCATCTGCTCAATGTCATCTAACAGAGAACTCTTTCGTTTCATCACTGCCCCCTCAGCAACAGAGTGATGCTATCAAGTTTCGTCTATAATTGTACCATACTTGTTCAATAATCTCAAGCAGGCAAATTTCATTTTGACAATTGTAATCTCCCGATGTATAATTGCCCAGGTTGGTTCCGTTCTTTAATTTGACAGTTAGCCACGAGTGGCGAGTTTAGATCTGATGGGGGGAGAAGCGATGAGCATAGCTAGTGTGACGTGTCAGGACATCTACCAGCAGATTCTTGAGCTGCCCCAGGAAAGCCTGGTTGAGCTGGCGAGATTCATTGAGTTCCTGCGCTTCAAGGCGGGCGAGTCGGCCACAGAGGCGAAGGTCGAGAAGCCTTTGCGCATTATCAAACTGGGTGGATTGTTGGAAGGCTATGATTTCTCGCCGGAATTCATTGCTGAGGCGCGTCGGGAAATGTGGGGGAACTTCCCCAGGGACATCGAATTCGACGTTCCTATGGAAGAGTCATGAAACGCTACGTTGCTGACACTCAAAGCATCCTATGGCACCTGGCCAAAGATCGTCATTTATCCAGGCAGGCCCGCAGGATATTCGGTCTTGTAGAGAAAGGACGTGCCCAGGTGTTGATTCCCAGCATCGTGTTGGTGGAAGCGGTCTTCTTGATGCAACGGCGGCGGATACCAGAGGCTCAGGTCTCGAAGCTGCTCGAGTTGTCGGAAGATGCAGGGGCCAGTATCTGTGTCGTGCCGCTGAACATGGCAGTGGCCCAGGCAGTGAGTGATTTTGGTCCGGTAGCGATCCCGGATATGCCAGACCGCATCATCGCGGCGATGGCGCGGGCCCTGAACCTGCCATTGATCACGGTGGATCCGATCATCACCGATAGCGAGTTGGTGGAGGTGATCTGGTGACTGCTACACTTCGCAAACCCATTGGCGCTGCGCTGGTGGTGGGGGCGGGCATTGCCGGCGTGCAGGCCGCGCTCGATTTGGCCGAATCCGGAATCAAAGTCTATCTCCTGGAGCAGTCACCAGCCATCGGCGGCAAGATGGCCCAACTGGACAAGACTTTCCCCACCAACGACTGCGCCATGTGTATCCTCTCGCCCAAGCTGGTGGAGGCGGGCCGCCACCTCAACATCGAGATCATTACCATGGCTGACCTGATCGGGCTGGAAGGCGAGGCCGGTAACTTCACCGCTACTATCCTCCGCCGGCCACGCTACGTGGACACCGAGAAGTGCACGGCCTGCAACGACTGCGTTGAAGTTTGCCCCATCCACGTCCCCAGCGAGTTCGACCAGGGCCTGACTGAACGCACTGCCATCTTCAAGCTCTACGCCCAGGCCGTACCCACCGCCTATGCCGTGGCCAAGAAGGGGACATCGCCCTGCAAGTACACCTGCCCCGCCGATACCAGCGCGCAAGGCTACATCGCCCTCATCGCCGAAGGCCGCTACGAGGAAGCGCTGGAAGTCATCAAGCAGTACAACCCCTTCCCGGCTACCGTGGGTCGGGTCTGCCACCATCCTTGCGAGAGCGAGTGCAACCGAGGGAAGGTGGACGAGCCGGTGGCGATTTGTGCTCTGAAGCGCTTTGTGGCGGACACGGTTTATGCAATTGAAAGGGACAAGGGACTAGGGACTAGGGACAAGGGACTAGGGACAAGGGACAAGGGACTGGGTGCAGGGAATATGGGAGCAGGGGAGCTGGGGGGCAGGGAGTTGGCGCCTTTTCCATTAGCTCCCAGGGAGTTGCCGCCTGAGGAGAAGCGGCGGGTGGCAGTGATCGGTTCCGGCCCGGCTGGCCTGACCGCCGCCTACTTCCTGGCCCGCATGGGCTACCAGGTAACGCTCTTTGAGGCGCTGCCGGTGCCGGGAGGCATGATGCGGGTTGGGATCCCAGCCTATCGCCTGCCCCGTGGAGTGCTGAGCCGCGAGATTGACGAGATTCTGAAGCTGGGAGTAGCGCTCCAGCTCAACCACCCCATCCGTGACGTCAACAGGCTCTTCGAAGAGGGATACTCGGCCATCTTCCTCGCCATCGGCGCCCACGAGCCGCAGAAGTTGGGCATCCCCGGCGAGGATGTCGAAGGGGTGTTTCACGGCGTGCCCTTCCTGCGGGCGGTGAGCCTGGGAGAGGCCGTGCGGTTGGGAGAGCGAGTGGTCGTCGTTGGCGGGGGCAACACGGCCGTGGACACCGCCCGCACGGCGCGGCGTTTGGGCAGTCGGGAGGTGATCATCGCCTACCGCCGTGGCCGCGAAGAGATGCCAGCCAACTCCTGGGAGGTGGACGACGCCGAAGCGGAAGGGGTGCAGTTGCAACTGTTGACCCAGCCCATCGAAGTGCTATCCAACAACGGCCACATCTCCGGTGTGCGCTGCATCCGCATGAGGCTAGGCGAGCCCGACGCCAGCGGTCGCCGCCGTCCCGTGCCTATCGAAGGCTCGGAGTTCGTCATCGAATGTGATACTATGGTGGCTGCCGTGGCCCAGGCCCCGGAGATCAGCTTCCTCGATCCCGACCACGGGCTGGAGATCACCCGCTGGGGTACTTTCAAGGTGGATGCGCAGACCCTGGCCACCAACCGACCCGCGGTCTTCGCCGGGGGTGACGCGGCCGCGGGACCTGGAGCCCTCATTGAGGCCATCGCCGCCGGGCGGCGCGGGGCGCTGTCCATTGACCGCTATTTGCGCGGGGTGCCTCTCCTCACCCCCCGCGAGCTCACTCCCCTGCCGGTGGCTGAGCTGACCGACGAGGAAATCGCCGAGATGCAAGCCCGCGGCGAGGTGGATCTGCGACCTCGGGTGAAGATTCCCACCGCCCCGGTGGACGAGCGACTCCGAGACTTCCGCGAGGTGGAGCTGGCCCTCACTGAGGAGCAGGCCCGCGCCGAAGCCCTGCGCTGCCTGCACTGTGGCCTGTGCTCCGAATGCTACCAGTGTGTGTTGGCCTGCCAGGCCGGCGCCATTGACCACCAACAGGCTCCCCATAAAGTGGAGTTGCAGATCGGCGCTGTAGTGCTGGCCCCCGGCTACCAATTGTACGACGCGGAGCGCTCAGGGGAGCTGGGCTACGGTCGCTACCCCAACGTGCTCACCAGCATGGAGTTCGAGCGGCTGCTTTCTGCGTCGGGGCCGACGGGAGGCCATTTAATCCGGCCATCGGATCACAGGGAGCCCAGGCGGATCGCCTTTCTGCAGTGCGTCGGCTCCCGCGATCAGAATCACGACTATTGCAGCTCTGTCTGCTGCATGTACGCCACCAAGGAAGCCATGCTGGCCCTGGAGCACGTGCCGGGCATCGTCTGTCACATCTTCATGATGGACATGCGGGCCTTCAGCAAGGGCTTCGATGCCTACTTTGAGCGCGGCAGGGAGCTGGGCATCAAATACACCCGCTGTCGCCTATCGTCGCTGAAAGAGGATCCCCGCACCCAGGACATCCTCTTTCAATACCAGACCGAAGATGGCCAACTGGACAACGAGCGCTTCGACCTGGTCGTCCTCAGCGTGGGATTAGAGCCTCCGGCCAGTGCGAAAACTTTAGCGGAAGCCGTGGGCATTGAGCTGGACCAGCGGGGCTTCTGCCACACCAAGCCTTTCCAGCCTGTGGAGACCAGCCGCCCAGGGGTCTACGTCTGCGGCGCCTTCGCCGAGCCCAAGGACATCCCGGAGAGCGTCGTCGAGGCCAGCGGGGCTGCGGCGGCTGCCCTGTCGCTGATTGGCACCGAGCGCGGCACTCTGGTCGAGGAGAAGGTGTATCCGCCGGAGATCGCCGTGGCCATCACCGACGAGCCGCGCATTGGGGTGTTTATCTGTTCCTGCGGGTCGAACATCGCCGGGGTGGTGGACGTGGACGCCGTGGTGGATTACGCCAGGACCCTGCCCCACGTCGTCTTCGCCGAGAACACCATCTACACCTGTTCGGCCGACTCCCTCAAGCTGATCCAGGAGCGCATCGCCGAGCACCGCCTGAACCGGGTCATCGTCTCCTCCTGTACGCCGCGCACCCACGAGCCCATCTTCCGCGATACCATCCGCGAGGCGGGATTGAACCCCTATCTGTTCGAGATGGCCAACATCAGAGATCAGTGCTCCTGGGTGCACTCATCCCAGCCTGAAGCTGCCACCCGCAAGGCCAAGGACCTGACCCGCATGGCCGTGGGCCGTTCTCGATGGCTGATGCCCCTCTACACCGCGCCCCAGGCCCTGAGCCACGAGGCGCTGGTCATCGGCGGGGGGGTGGCGGGGATGACCGCCGCTCTAAACCTGGCCGAGCAGGGCTTTGGAGTCTATCTGGTGGAACGGGAAAAGGAGCTGGGCGGGCGCCTGCGCCAGATTTACTACACCGCCGATGGCGACCCGCAAGCCTACTTGAGAGAGTTGGTGGGCAAGGTCCAGGCCCATCCCCGCATCGAGGTGCTGACTGGCCACCAGGTGGCCAAATCCAGCGGCTTCGTGGGCAATTTCAAGACCACGGTCCAATCAGCAAATCAGCAAATCAGCAAATCAGCAGGTCAACAGAAAAGCTCCGAGCGCTTGATCGAGCACGGCGTGACCATCGTGGCCACCGGTGGGCGGGAGTGGCGGGGCAATGCATACCTGCTCGGCCAGGACCCACGGGTGATAACGCAAAGTGATTTGGAAAGTAGATTAGCATTTGACCATACGCAATACGCAATACGCAATACGCAATCGGTAGTCATGATCCAGTGCGTTGGCCCTTGGAACGACAACGGCGACGTTCCCTTTTACTGCAGCCGCGTCTGCTGCGGTGTGGCCGTCAAGAACGCCCTTCGCCTCAAAGAGCTTAACCCCGACGGCAACGTCTACGTCCTCTACAAAGACATGCGCACCTACGGCTTCAGCGAGGCTCTCTATACTGAGGCCCGGCAGAAGGGCGTCATCTTCCTGCGCTACGACGACGCGAACAAGCCCGACGTGCAATCGGTGGATGGCCAGTTGCAGGTCTCGGTCTTCGAGCCGATCCTGGGGACATCTCTCGTCCTTAGCCCTGACCTGTTGGTCCTATCCAGTGCGGTGGTGCCGGCCGAGGGCAGCCAGGACCTGGCCGAGCTGCTCAAGTTCTCGTGCACCTTAGAGGGCTTTTTCCTGGAGGCCCACGTCAAGCTGCGGCCGGTGGATTTCCCCGCCGAGGGCCTCTTCCTGTGCGGCGCGGCCCATTACCCCAAGTTCATCGTCGAGGCCATCGCCCAGGCCCAGGCAGCGGCGGCGCGAGCGGCGACCATCCTGTCTAAAGAAGCTCTGGAGGTGGGTGGCGTAGTAGCGGTGGTGGATGAGGAGAAGTGCACCGGCTGCCTCACCTGTGTGCGCGTCTGCCCCTACGACGTGCCGCGCATCAATCCGACCAGGGTCGGGACCGGGGCGATCCTGGGCGTGGCCGAGATCCAGGCTGCCGCCTGCCAGGGTTGCGGCACCTGCGCTGGGGAGTGCCCGGCCAAGGCCATCCAGCTTCAGCACTACCGTGACGAGCAGGTGCTGGCTAAGGAAGTGGCGCTGTTTGGGTTGTTGGCGGCGTAGAATGATCGAGCAGGCGATTGCTCTCAACAGCGACCAGGAGTACTGGCAAGAATGGCTGAAGAAGAGCTGGAGGAAAGGAAATGGCTGAGAGAACTTTGGATAGCAAACGCATTTACGCTGAATTAGATACGCTGAAAGAGGAAATGCGAGGTCTGAAACAGATAGTGGGTGAAGTCGTTACCAGAATTCGTCCAACTATCCAGACGGAGCATCCCCACATTGTGCGAGTTGAGGGAATACACGGTGGAGAGCCTATAATCAAGGGCACGGGCATCAGCGTCCGTACCATCGTCGAACGCACACGCCTGGGTGACAAACCCGAGCAGATTGTGGATGATTATCCATATCTTACCCTGGCCCAGGTGTACGATGCTTTGAGCTATTACCACGAGCATCCGCAAGAGATCGAGCAATACATTGCTGAGAACAAGGCAGCTCTATGCAAAACGCCGAAGAGCGTCTCTTCGTCACCCTCTATATTGACGAAGACATCACCCACAAGTTAGCTAAAGTCTTGCGGGAGCGTGGCTTTGACGCTGTCGCCGCCTACGAAGCTGGGAACATTGAAGTACCTGACGCTGTTCACCTGGAATTCGCTGCTAGCCAAGGGCGAGTGCTTTTGACCTGTAATACCAAAGACTTCTCTCCGCTGTTTGATGAGTGGTGGGAAGCGGGTAGAGACCACTACGGTATCATCGTCTCCGAGCAACTTGGATTTGGCGAGATGTTACGCCGTGTTTTGAATCTTCTCGACTCTGTAACTGCTGGTGAGATGCGAAACAATTACAAGAATCTAGCAGAGTTTGCAAAGAGAGGATAGCAATGAGTCAAATCGAACCCCAAATCCTGGCCTTCTGTTGCCACTACTGCGCCTACGCTGCCGCCGACTTGACCGGCTCGATGCGCCTGCAGTATCCGACCAACGTCAAGATCATGCGGCTGCCCTGCACGGGCAAGCTGGACGTTCTCTACGTCCTGCGAGCCTTCGAGCGGGGAGCGGATGGCGTCCTCGTGGCCGGTTGACTGAAGGGGACCTGTCATTACCTGGAAGGTAATCTACGCGCGGAGAAAAGGGTGAACTACGTCAAGGGGCTCCTCGACCAAATCGGCCTGGGCGGCCAGCGGTTAGAGATGTACTTCCTCTCCTCGGCCGAAGGAGCCCGTTTCGCCGAGATCGCCACGGAGATGACGGAGCGGATTCGAGAACTGGGGCCTAATCCTATCAAAGTGACAAGTGACGAGTGACAAGGGACCAGGAAGTCAGGCGTGCCCAGTACCTAATCCCTAGTCCCTTGTCCCTAATCCCTTTTAAGGTGAGGAAACCATGATCATAGGCGAGCAAAAGCCTCTGGACGAAATCAAACAAATGATCGCCGATTATCACAAGGTGTTGATCCTGGGTTGCGGCACCTGCGTCACGGTGTGCTTCGCTGGCGGGGAGAAAGAGGTGGGCATCCTGGCTTCGGCCCTGCGTATGGTCACTAAGCTGGAAGGCCAGGGCAAAGAGTTCCTGGAAGCCACGGTGCAGCGCCAGTGCGAGTACGAGTACAACCAGGAGGTGGCCGACCTGGTGAGAGAGGCCGACGCGGTGCTGTCCCTGGCCTGCGGCATCGGCGTGCAGACCGTGAACGAGCAGTTCCCAGAGACCATCACCTTGCCTGGGCTTAACACCTCTTTCCTGGGCCAACCTGTGGAGCAGGGTGTGTGGGACGAGCGCTGCCAGGTCTGCGGAAACTGCATCCTGGATAAGACCGCTGGCATCTGCCCCATCGCCCGCTGCTCCAAGAGCCTCTTCAACGGCCCCTGCGGGGGGTCAAAAAACGGCAGGTGCGAGATTGATCCCGAAGTTGCCTGTGCCTGGCAACTTATCTATGACCGCCTCAAGGCCCTGGGCAGGTTGGAGCTGATGACGGAGATCCAGCCTGCCAAGGACTGGTCCACCAGCCGCGACGGCGGCCCGCGCAAGATCGTGAGGGAAGACCTGCGCCTGTGAAAGATTGTAGGGCGAAAGATAGATGATCTCGATTCGAACTCTACGTGAGTTTCCGATCTTCGAAGGCCTGACCGACGATGAACTGGAGAGAATAGCTGCCTTCTGCCGCGAGGAGGTCTACGAGGCTGGGACAACCATCCACGAAGAAGGCAGTGTGGCGGAGTACATGTACATCGTGCAAGGTGGAAAGGTGATCTTGGAATTGGAACTTGAACTCCAGCCATATGCCTCGCCAAGGCGAACGACCATTGAGGTGGTTTCAAAGGGCGAGGCCTTTGGGTGGTCCGCCCTTGTGGAACCCTATACTCGGACCCTATCGGCGAGATGCACGGAAAGAACCAGTCTCATTATCCTCAAGGGATCCGACCTGCTTGATTGGTTCGCCAGTGAGCCCCACGTGGGCTATAAAGTAATGACAGGGATCGCCAAGATAGTGGGCTCCAGACTTAGAGATACCAGGGATAAGTTGGTTAGCTTTGTGAGAGGAGAAGAGCTCTCTCTCGAATATACGCCTGAAGAAGCCACCTTGATTCAAAGGATTCATTATTTTGTTAACTTCAGGTGGATAGCTGCTATCGGGGTGGCAGTTCTGGCACTGGTTGCTAGCACTGTCCTTCGGATAGGATTTCCTGCCATTCCGGTGTACGTCATCGCCATCGGCATCGCTTCGTACAACTTGATATTTTGGTTGTACGCCAGAGGCTTGACACCTGAAGATACCCCCGATCTGGTGGAGAAGGCCAGAAGGTTTGCGGCCGTACAGAGTGTGGTGGATCTGTTAGCCCTTACTGTACTCTTGCATTTCACAGGAGGCATAGAAAACCCCTTCCTTTTTTATTTTGTCTTTCACATCACCATCGCTAGCATACTGCTTCCCTACGAAGCGGCTTATTCACTGGCTACGTTGGCGGTTCTGATGCTCTGCTCGTTGGTCGGCCTGGAATACTTCGGCATCATTCCCCACGTTCACCTGGAGGGATTCGTTCCCCCTGATCTATACCATCAGGAAACGTACATTCTGGCTATCCTATTTACCTTTGTCACCGTTCTGTATATCTCCACCTATATGGCCACTTCCATCGCCGGGGAGTTGAGAAAGAGACAGCGGGAGGTAGCTTCGCTGAGAGACCGCTGCCTGATAGACTTCAATGCCCTGGAAGAAGTCAATAAGAGGCTGACGGAGCTGGACAGGTTGAGGACCTACTTCCTGGGCATGGTCTCTCACGATTTAAAGGCCCCCCTGGTGGCCGTTGAGAGCTACCTTCAAGTGATCCTGGGAGGCCTCGCTGGTGAGATCAGCGAAAAACAACGAGAGATGCTGGAAAGAAGCAGCTATCGGATCGAGGAGTTGCTTGATTTGATCGGTGACCTGTTGGACTTCTCTCGCATCGAGGCAGGGCAGATCGTCCAGGAATTCAAGGCCACGTCTCTGGCCGAGGTGGTGGAAGGTTCCCTGGTGGACGTTCAGGCCATGGCGAAGGAAAAGGGGATAGAACTGCGGGTGGAGATGCCAGAAAAGCTGTCTGTCATCCAGGCTGCCTCCCACCGGTTGCGGCAAGTGTTGAACAATCTGTTGAGCAACGCCATCAAATTCACGCCCCCGCAGGGCCTGATAACCATTAGCGTAGAAGACAAGAGGGATTGCCTTCAGGTCGAGGTGATGGACAGCGGGGCAGGCATACCCCCAGAAGACCTGCCCTATGTTTTCGATGAATTCTTTCGCGGTCGGGATGTGGAGAGGGCAGGGGCCGGCCTGGGGCTATCCATCGCCAAGAAAATCGTGGAAGCCCACGGGGGCAAGATCTGGGCGGAGAGCCCCTGCACTGACGATGGAAGGGGAAGCAAGTTCACTTTCATCCTGCCCAAGACTTCAAGAGGAGTAGGATCATGAAAGCGGGAAGCAATTTAGAAGCTGTGCTTGAGAGTGGCCAGTTCGCGGTGACGGCCGAGCTGGGCCCCCCCAAGGGGACGCGTCACCAGTTGGTCGAGAAGAAGGCGGAGGAGATCAAAGGCTGCTGCGACGCGGTGAACGTTACGGACAATCAGACGGCCATCGTGAGGATGAGCAGCCTGGCCGCCTGCATTATGGTGAAGCAACTGGGCCTGGAGCCCGTGCTGCAGATCACCTGTCGAGACAGAAACAGGCTGGCGATCCAGAGCGATGTCCTGGGAGCGATTGCTTTCGGGATCAAAAACATCCTCTGCCTGTCCGGAGACCATCAAAAGTTCGGCAATCACCCTACGGCCAAGAACGTTTTCGATATAGACTCCATCCAGTTGATCCAGACCCTCAAGAAGATGCGGGAGGAGAACAAGTTTCTCAGCGACGACGAATTCTCTGGCGAGGCTCCCTTGTTCATCGGAGCGGCCTCCAATCCCTACGCCGACCCCTTTGAGTTTCGAGTGGTACGGCTGGCCAAGAAGGTGAAAGCAGGGGCCGATTTCATCCAGACCCAGGGTATATTCGACGTGCCGAAGTTCGGGAAGTTTATGGAGATGGTGTGCGATCAGGGGCTGGACAAGCGGGTGCACATCCTGGCCGGGCTCATCCCCATGAAGTCGGCGGGGATGGCCCGTTACATGAGAGATTCCGTGGCCGGTGTAGAAGTCCCCGACGAGCTGGTCGCCCGGATGAAAGGGGCCAAGGATGCCAAGGAGGAAGGCTTCAAGATAGCTCTGGAGACCATCGAGCAGCTCAGGGAAATGCCGGGCGTACACGGTCTCCACATCATGGCTGTGGGCTGGGAGGACATCGTTCCGGTTATCGTGGAGAAAGCGGGGCTACTGCCCAGGCCGGCATTTCAGGGAGAAACCTAAAATCTAGAAAAGGAGAGAAAGAAAATGGAAGAGCGAGCTAAAATCCTCCTCATTGACGATGATCCTGACTTCGTGCAGGCGACGAAGCTGGTGCTGGAAAGCAAGCCCTACGAGGTGATCGTGGCTTACAATGGGGAAGAGGGTTTGCAGAAAATGCGGGAGGAGCAGCCAGACCTGATTCTCCTGGACATCATCATGCCCCTGGGGGATGGATTCACCGTTTGTGAAGAAATCAAGGGCAATCCCGAATTCGCCGACATCCCGGTTTTGATGCTGACCAGCTTCTCCCAGAGGGTGGGAGAAACCACGCTGTCGGTGAGCCGGGGCTTCTCCTTGGAAGCCGAAGACTACATTGATAAACCCGTCAAGCCTGCTGAGCTGCTGGCTCGGGTGGAGAAGCAATTGCGGAAAAAGAGGAAATAGGAAGCTCAAAACCCAAAGTTCAACTTAGCTATGAGGAGATTCTCGAATGACAATAGATGATGCGCTAGAAAAGGCTTTTCAAAATCGAGCCTTTTCCAAAGCCTTCTTTATCGCTGAGAGGAAGATGAAGGAGTGGCTCTTCGACTGTCAATCCTGCGGGAATTGCGTGCTGAGCCACACGGGCTTCGTCTGCCCAATGCGTTGCCCCAAAGGGCAGCGCAACGGCCCCTGTGGAGGAGCCATGGATGGCTACTGTGAGGTGGACATGAGCAAGCGGTGTGTGTGGGACGAGATCTGGGAGAGCACCGTCAAGCTCGATCGAGTGGATTTGCTGACCGGTAATTATGAGGAGCCGCTCGATTGGCGATTATACGGAACCTCCGCCTGGGAGAACATGGTGGCTGGTCGGCTGCAGAGCCCGTCCATCTTCGAGACTCTGTTCAGAAAAGATCAGCCCTTAGGTCGTGAAGTCCCACGGGTCGTTTCCCAGATTTTGCGCAATGGGATTAACCTGATCACCGGCCCAAGCTGGCGCCGATACGAAGGCAGACCATCGCTGTAGCATTTTTCTGCTCCGGCGGGATCGTCACATCCCGCCGCCGCTAGCGGTGAGTGAAAGGAAGGAGACCACTAGGAGATGAAACTTGTAGAACTATTCCAATCCGGCAGATTCGTGGTGACCTCGGAGGTAGGTCCCCCTAAAGGCGTTGATGTCGAGGCGATGTTGGAAGAGGCCGAACTACTGCGCGATAAGGTGGATGCCATCAACGTCACCGACCAACAGAGCTCGGTGATGCGGCTGGGCTCTCTGGCTGTCTGCCACCTCCTTAAGAAGAGACACCTGGAGCCGGTTTTTCAGCTAACCTGTCGAGATCGCAACCGCATCGCTCTGCAATCCGATCTGTTGAACGCTCATGTGCTGGGGATTGAGAATGTTCTCTGCCTCACCGGCGATCACGTTTCCCTGGGCGATCATCCGGGAGCCAAGCCGGTCTTTGACCTGGATTCGGTCACTCTCCTCCATGCGGCGGTCGAATTGCAGCAGGGGCGCGACCTGGCGGGGCAGAAGCTCAAGGGCAGCCCCAGTTTCTGCCTGGGAGCGGTGGTGACACCGGGGGCCAACCCTCTGGAGCCACAGATCATGAAGATGGAGAAAAAAGTCAGAGCCGGGGCGCAGTTCTTTCAAACTCAGGCGGTGTACGATCCTAAGAAATTCGAGGAGTTCATGAATCAGGTCAAGCACCTGAACGTGCCGGTGATGGTGGGAATCGTGTTCCTGAAATCCGCTGGTATGGCGCGCTTTATGAACAAGAACGTGGCCGGGGTGCACGTGCCTGAGAGCCTGATTGAGGAGATGGACGAAACGGAGAACAGAGTGAAAACGAGCATCGAGATTTCGGGCCGCCTGATCAGAGAGATGAAGGACATGTGCCAGGGGGTGCACCTCATGCCCCTCGGCTGGGAGAAGCACGTGCCGGCTGTCTTGGAAGCGGCTGGGCTGTGAATTGGGAATCCACTGTTGGAGAGTGTTAGCGCCAAAACAAAGAGCCATTCCCAGGAAGGGGGATGGCTCTCGTTTGCTCGGCCTGGGTCGCCAGATCCAGGCCCAAAGCGGGGATTGGGCAATCCCCTGGGAGCAACTTTGGTTCCACTTTGTTCGGCATGAGTTGCTCCCGTCGTCCCAGCCAGTCGCCGACGATCGTGCGAGCCCTCCTTGATAGCTATAGTTTCTGGTGCAAAACTCAGCAGAGGCGGCTCCCATGCCGCCGAATTGCCAGGCGTGGGAGCCTGGCCTGCTAGTTTCGCAACGAGAACTAGCCAGGTGTTGACTCAGTGGCCGGCCTTGAGATACTCCATCGCTCGCTCGAGTTGGCGGTCCCTGCCTTGTAAGAAATCTTCCTCGGTGAAAGGAACCACGATGTCGGGGGTTAGGCCCTTCCCATTTATGGGGTGGCGGTTGGGGGTCAGCAGCAGGGCCATGGTCACGTGCAGGCCGGACCCGTCGCTCAGCTCGTGGACGCGCTGCACCGATCCTTTGCCGAAGGTCTGCTCGCCGATGAGCACCCCCCGTCCGTGGTCCTGGATGGCCCCCGCCACAACCTCTGAATTGCTAGCGGTGCCCTGGTTCACCAACACCGCCAGGGGAATATCCGTGGCCAGACCGCCTCGCTTTGCTCTGTGCGCCTGCTCCCGGCCATCGCTGTACTGCTGGTAGACGATCACCCCCTCACCCACGAACTGACTGGCCACTTCGATGGCTGCGGAGGGAAAAACGCCGCCAGGATTGTTGCGCAAGTCGAGTATCAAGCCCGATAGGTTTTCCCTCTTCAGTTCCCGCAAGGTTTCCTCCAGCTCCGTGCTTGTCCGCTCGCTGAAGAGGGCGATGCGCACATAGCCAATGTTATCTTCCAGGACCAGCCCGCCCACAGTGGCCAGCTCGACCTTATCCCTGACCACCTCGATCACCAGGGGTGCGGCCTCATCGCGTACGATAGTGAGGCGTACGGTCGTGCCCCTGGGTCCGCGGATGAGGCGCACGGCTTCCGCCAGCGGCATGCCCGTGACCGCCACATCGTCAACTTTGAGAACCACGTCGCCGGCTCTGATGCCGGCCTGCATGGCGGGAGAGCCATCAAAGGGCGAGACAATCACCACCTGGTCATTCTCGTCTATTGCCACCAGTGCCCCGATCCCTTCATAGACCCCTCTCAGGTCAATCATCTGATCTTCCGAGGGCATGGGCTCCACCAGTATGGTAGCGGGGTCATCGAGGGTCCGCAACGCACCCCGGATGGAACCGTAGGTGAATTCCTGAGGGTCGGGCAACTCACCGAAGAACTCTTGCTCCACGATCTGCCATGCTTCCCAGAAGAGCTCGAACTGCTCTGGCTCGCCGGCTCTGGTATAGACCTGGGTAGGGCCGATGAGCTGATTGACCCCGAAGCCCGCCAGGAAGGATGCGCCAGCAATTACTGCCACCACTACAATGGTCACTAATGCCTTAAGAAATGTTCGCATTTGCTTTATCCCTCTCAATTTCTCACGATGCCTATCACTGCCTAGATTATAGCAGATTTCGCCCTGCTTGGCAATACAGGTGATGCGTGAAACGTGATGCGTGAAGGGGTTGCGCAGCGATTCGCTGGTAGTGGGGAGCCCGCCCTGATCTCGCGGAGTTGGACTCCGCGAGCTGCTCCGTGGTGGGTGGGCCGGTCCCGCAGTACAACTGCGGGACATCGAAAGCGGGGTTTGGCAACAGAGAGCCGGATTCGCTGCGCAAGCCCGAGAAAGCGGCCGTTTGACAACGGAGGCCGAAGCAATATAATAAGGAGCACTTAGCATCAGTGACCAGTGACAGGTGATCAGGGATCAGGCATCCGAAGTGCGTTGCACCTTAAACGACATTGACTGATTACTGGTCATCGGGAGGAAGGTTTGATATTAAAGAC
>VGOG01000036.1 GCA_016875995.1 Chloroflexota bacterium | reverse complement strand
GTGGGCCTGGATTGCCTCCGCGGTGGGCTTGCGATCCACGCACCAGCAACGGTATGTTGGCGGAGGTGAATAGTCACGATTTCGATACCATCCGCTGGCTGGCGGATAGTGAGTTCGAGAGGATCTGGGCCGAGGCCAATACCCTGAAGTGCTACGACCTCAAGGAAGAGTTCCCTGGCTTCTACGACCACGCCATTGTCTCCCTCCGCTTGAAGAACGGAACCCTGGGAATCATAGACGGCAGTTGTCCTGTGGACTATGGCTACGATGCCCGGGCGGAGGTCCTGGGGAGCGAGGGGGTGATCCTCATCGGGGAACTGCAGGACAGGGCGGTAACCACCTGCACGAAGCAGGCTGGGGTGGTGACCTCCACTTTTCGGAGCTGGCGCAATCGTTTTAGGGAGGCTTACATCGCCGAGGCATGTCATTTCGTGGAGTGCATCCTCCAGGATCGTGACCCGCTGGTGACAGGGCACGACGGGAGAAAGGCCGTTGAAGCGGTGTTGGCCGCTAACGAGTCCATTCAGTCTGGCAGGCCCATCTCCCTGCCCTTAGCAGGTCGGGCTCCCACGCCCGACAATCCGGCGGCATGGGAGCCGCCTCTGCTGAGTTTCGCACCGAAAACTAGATTAGAGGGGAGTTTCATGCGAGCAACGGTCTATCATGGTATCAACGACCTTCGTACAGAAGAGGTTGAAAAGCCAGCCGTCGGTGAAGACGAGGCCTTGCTAAGGGTCAAAGCAGCGGCCATCTGCGGCACCGATTTACGTATCCTGGCCTCAGGCCATTTCAAAATCCCGCCGGGAACGACGCGCATCCTGGGCCACGAATTGGCTGGCCAGGTGGTAGAGGTAGGGTCGCGGGTGAGGGGCCTCGTCCCAGGCATGAGGGTTGCCATCGCCCCCAACGTCGGCTGCGGCAGGTGTGAAGAATGTATCCAGGGCCTCGATCATCTGTGTCCGAACTACGAGGCCTTCGGCATCAGCCTCGACGGCGCTTTCGCCGAGTACATGCGCATCCCCGCCGCTTTCATCCAGCGGGGGAACATCGTCCTCATCCCCGAAGGTATCTCCTACGAGGAGGCAGCTCTCAACGAGCCCTTCTCCTGCTGCTACCACGGTTCTCGCGCCTGCCGCATCGAGCCCGGCGACACGGTGCTGATCGTGGGCGCCGGCCCTATTGGCATCATGCACCTCCTCCTGGCCCGCCTCAGCGGGGCCTCCACCGTCATCGTCAGCGAGATGATCGAGGAGCGCCGGCTTCAGGCTTTGGAATGGGGTGCTGATTTAGCCATCAACCCCGACAGGGAGGACCTGCTGGCTGCTGTGCGGGAGGTGAGTCGCAGTCGTGGAGCCGACGTCGTCATCGTAGCGGCCCCTGCCCCCTCAGCCCAGGAACAATCGCTGGACCTGGCCGCGACCCGCGGACGCATCAATTTCTTCGGCGGCCTTCCCCAGGGGAGCGAATTCATCAGGTTCAAATCCAATCGGGTGCACTACAAGGAGATCACGGTGACGGGAACGACCGGCTCCAGCAATTACGAGTTTCGCCGTAGCATGGAGATCATGGCCTCGGGGCAGGCCTGCACTGGGCGAAGCGAACGTGTTGCTCTTTCGCGGTTGATCAGTGCTCGTTTTTCCCTATCGGAGGCGAAGGAGGCTTTCACCGTAGCGGCCAGCAAAAGCGCTTTGAAGGTGGTCATCAATCCTTAATATCAGAGGAGAATGGTCATGCCTGCACTGAGCGAAGCGAACGTGTTGGGCGGTTATCTGGGCAAAATCTTGAGGATAAGGCTCTCCAGAGAGGAGGTCCTGGTACAGGAGTTGGAAGAGGCTGACCTGAGGAGGTTCCTTGGCGGTCGAGGGCTGGCTGCCAGATGGTACTACGAGGAGATCGAGCCTGGAACGGAGCCTCTCGGCGCGGCTAACAAGCTCTTCTTTTTCACCGGCCCACTGACAGGTGTGCCTTTGCCCTCCACCACGAAATTCAGCGTCAGCACCAAATCGCCGGAGACGGGGATTTACCTTTGCTCCAATTCCGGCGGCGATTTCGGCCCGCACCTGAAGTTTTGCGGCTTCGATGGGTTGATCATCGAGGGCCGGGCAGAGCGTCCAACCTATCTCGTCATCAGGGATGGTGTAGTTAGCTTCCACGATGCCAGTCATCTCCTCGGACTCAAGATGAGCGAAGTCAGAGGGGAGTTGTTGGAAGCGATGGGCGATTCCAAAGCCTCCGTCCTCTGCACTGGCCCTGCCGCTGAGCGGCTGGTCCGGTTCGCTTACATTCAGGTTGATGGGCGGGCCTTCGGCCGAGGCGGCCCCGGCGCGGTGATGGCATCCAAAAACCTCAAAGGTATGGCCATAAAAGGCAGCGGGGAGATACCCCTGGCCAACCCGCAGAGGGTGAAGGAGATTCGAGCCACAGCCATCAAAGAGCTGAGAAAAACCGTAGCCAGTCACACCCAATACGGCACACCCCAGTATACGGAGGTGATCAACGAGCTGGGGTGTTATCCCGCTCGCAATTTCCAGAGCTCCTACCTCGAAGGGGCTAGCAGTATCTACGCCCAGCCCATGAGGGAGCATTACTGGGCCAGAAACTTCGCCTGCTATCACTGCCCTGTGGCCTGCGGCAAGGTATGCGAGGTCAGGGAAGGGCCTTTCGCGGGAGCGCGGGCGCGGCCCGAATACGAGACCATCGGCATGTTGGGCGGCTCTTGCGGGGTCACCGATTTCGCCGCCATCGTCGCTGCCAACGAGCTGTGCGACGAATACGGCATAGATACCATCTCCACCGGCAACGCCGTGGCGCTGACCATGGAGCTTTTCGAGCGCGGCCTGATCACCGAAGTGGACACCGAGGGCGTCGTCCCGCGCTTCGGCGATGGCCGGGCCCTGGTGGAGATGATCAAGCTCATCGGCGAGCGCAGAGGCATCGGCGATTTGCTGGCCGAGGGAATGGCCCGCGTGTCCAGGGAGAAGCCCGCATGGCGTCCTTACATTCTGGAGGTCAAAGGGCTGCCTTTCGCGGCCTACGATCCGCGCGGCTTCCACGGCATGGGTCTGGCCTACGGTACATCGAGCCGGGGAGCGTGCCACAACGTCGGGGGGTGGACCATCAGGGCGGAGCTGTTGAGTGGCGAATATGATCGTTTCGCCCTCAAAGGCAAAGGCCAATTGGTGAAAGACATCCAGGACAACAGAGCCTACGTGGATTCCCTGGGGCTCTGCACCGTGGTGAGGCGCTCGCTGGGCTTCACCGAGAATCCCCAGGGCGATGTCCTGAAGGCGGTCACCGGCAACGACTTCACCCCTGAGCTGATGGAAATCGGCAGCAGGATTTACACCCTGGAGAGGATGATCCTCGTCCGGGAGGGGATAAGACGCGAGGACGATATGCTCCCGCCCAGGATGATGACCGAGAAGGTCCCCGACGGCCCGGCCAAAGGCCGCATTTTGACCAAAGAGATGTATGAGATCATGCTGGACGAATATTATACCGTGCGGGGCTGGGACGAGGAAGGAGTGCCTAACCCCCACCCTGGCCCTCCCCCGCCAGCAGGGGAGGGAATGGAGGTCTGATGATGAGCCTTATGCAACCCTTTGCTGCTCAATTGCAATTCCAAAACGGGCTGATAGAGCCTTACGGCGAAAAAACCGTGAGAAGGCTCAGCGACATGCGGGGAATGTACCTGGATATCGCCGTCACGGAGGAACTCCTCAAGCAAGGCGATCCCTTGCTTTACGAAGTCTACGAGGTGGACGTCCCTCACGAACAAGGGCAATTGATCTACTGCACCAGCATCATTTACCCCGGCAAGGTTGGCGACGAGTATTATATGACCAAGGGGCACTTCCACAACAAGGAGAGTACGGCTGAGATGTACCTTGGCCTGCAGGGGAGGGGCTACCTGCTCCTGCAAACCCACGAGGGCCAGGTCAGCGCGATGGAGATGGTGCCGGGCACCGTCGCTTACATCCCGCCTTTCTGGGCTCATCGAACGATCAACATCGGCGGCGAGCCTTTTATCTTCTTCGGTGTGTACCCCGGCGATGCTGGCCACAACTACGGCACCATCGAGGAGGAGGGCTTCGCCAAGCTGGTGGTGGAGAAAAACGGGAAGCCTGTCCTCATTGATAACCCCCGGTATCGCTAGAGCCGCCAAGGTGCCAGGCACTTGTGAATAGCTCAGTGATCGGCTGTCTCACTTGGCTTAGAGATTCTTTGGCCCTCAAGAAGACAATGAAAGTGCCTGGCACCTGGACGCTTACGAGGAAAGAATGCCCAGAGTCCTGGTTAAATTTCTAGCCTCCGTGAAGGATAGGGTGGGCAGAGAGGAAGAGGTATACGAGCTTCCCGATGGCTCACGTGTGGGCGAGTTATCGGTTGAACTTGAGGAGCGACATCAACTGTCCCTGCAAGACCCGGCCATCATGGTCACTCTGAACGGGAGGGGCCTGGGCCAACTCCCAAAAGGGTTAGAAACGAAGCTAAGCGAGGGGGATGTGATTTTGCTATTCCCCCCGATCTCGGGCGGATGACCGCCCAAGGAGGTAAGCTGCTTTGAGCGAGAAGACCTACCTCATCGGTATTGACGTGGGCACCATGGGCACGAAGTCGGCCATTTTCGACCCAGAGGGCAACCTCATTGCTCTGGCCTTCGAGGAATCGAAGCTCTACTACCCCAGACCAGGGTGGGTGGAGCAGGATCAGAACGAAATCTACTGGTCCGTGGCCCATACCATCAGGGAATGTGTGGAGAAGAGCGGCATCAATCCTGCGGATGTGGCCGCCATCTCCCTGGATGGCCAGATGGCAGGGATCAGCACGGTGGACGAGGCGTGGGGAGCGCCCACTGTTTACGATTCCTGGCTGGACACCAGGTGTGGGTCTTGCATCGGCCAGATGAGGGTTCACCATGATCTCATCATCCAGAAGACGGGAGGCCCTCCGACCTACTCCCACGGTCCCAAGATCCTGTGGTGGAAGGACGAGCGACCGGAGGTCTTCGCCAACATCTGCAAGTTTGTGATGCCAGCCGGCTACGTGGCGGGGCGTATGGCTGGCCTCAAGGGAGACGAAGCCTTCATTGACTACACCTACACTCATTTCTCCTGCCTGAGCGAGACGGCGAAGGCTGGCTGGTCTACAGAGCTTTGCGGCCTGTTCGAGGTGCCGATGGAGAAGCTACCACGTATCGTCGAGCCCTGGGAGATCATCGGTAGGATGACTCCGCAGGCGGCCAGGGATTGCGGCTTGCTTTCTGGTATCCCCATCGCTGCCGGCTGCGGCGACACGGCCGCCAGCATGCTGGGCGCGGCCATGGTGGAGCCGGGCCTGGTCTTCGACGTGGCGGGCACGGCCTCCGTCTTCGCTATCTGCGTGGACCGCTTCGTCCCAGACCTGGAGCATGGAACCCTGTTCACCGCCCGTCTGGTGCCCCCCGACCTGTGGTACGCCCTGGCCTACATCAACGGCGGAGGGTTGAACCTGCGCTGGTTCAGGGATGAGCTGGCCAAGGAGGAGAAGGCCGCCGCCGAACGCGAGGGCAAGAACATCTATGCCCTGCTGGACGAAGCGGCTGCCTCCGTGCCGGCGGGATCGGATTCTCTGGTCTTCCTTCCGCACCTCGGAGGGCGGGTCTGCCCCAGCGACCCTGACATCCGCGGGCTCTGGCTGGGCTTCACCTGGAAGCACCGCAAGGCCCACTTCTACCGATCCCTGCTGGAGGGCGTGGCCTACGAATACGCCTACTACCTGGGCATCGAGAAAAGCCTCTTCCCCGACCTGGAGTTCAAGGAGGCGCGGGTCATCGGCGGGGGCTCGACCAGCGAGGTGTGGAATCAAATCAAGGCCGACGTGTTGAACCTGGCCTACGTGCAACTGAACCGCGAGGAGTACGCTGTGCTCGGCTCGGCCATCCTGGCCGGTTACGCCGTGGGGGTCTTCGACGACCTGAAGACTACCGCCAGTCGCTTCGTGCAGCCCATAAGCTGTATCGAGCCCCGCCCCGCATATCACACCTTTTATCAGCCACTGGTGCAGATTTACGTCTCCCTCTTCGACACGCTGCGGGAGACCTATCAGGAGCTGGTCAAGGTCCCTGAGCCGCCCAAGGATTGACGATTATCAGTACTTGAGAATTTGGGAGTTGGAGTGCAGACGCAAGTCTGCTTCAGACCTCGTAAAGGCGGACTTGCGTCCGCACTCCAGCAAGTCTTCTCATCTACTGATTATGAGGGGAGCGTTTGCCATCGTGAAATTTGGAGGAAATTCACAATGCATAAGGAGGGAGATATGAGATTCACAGACAAGGTAGCCATCGTGACGGGAGCCAGCAGGGGGATGGGGCGAGCCATGGCCCTGGGACTCGCCAGGGAGGGGGCCCAGGTGGTGGTCGTGGATATCAATCCCACCGGGGGCGAAGAAGTCGTGCAAGAGATCGAGAAGGGGGGAGGGGAAGCCATATTCGTAAGGGCCGATGTCAGCAACAGAGCCGATGTGGAGAAGATGGTGCAAGAGGCATTGGATCGGTTCGGCAAGATTGACATCCTGGTCAACAACGCCGGCATCCATGACGGGACGTATTTCACTGCAGAGAGTGAGGAGATGTGGCAAAGGCTCTTCCGGGTCAACGTCATGGGCACTGTTCTCCCTTCTCAAGTCGTAGTCCCGGAGATGATGAAGAGAAAGAAAGGCAAGATCGTCAACATCTCTTCCAAGGCGGCGGTCGTCGGTGAGCCTTATCACGCGGCTTATAGCGCCTCCAAGGGGGCCATCCTGGCCCTGACCCGCTGCCTGGCCATCGAATTGGCCCCTTATCAGATCACGGTGAACGCCGTCTGTCCGGGCCCCACCTACACCGACATGCTCCTGGGAGCAACGGACGCGGCTCAGAGAGAGGAGCTCACCGCCAGTGCCCCCCTGGGACGGCTGGGGCAACCAGAAGATATCGCCGCCGCGGTCCTTTATCTCGCTTCCGAGGAGTCCGACTGGTGCACCGGCCAGTCGCTCTCCGTTGATGGCGGGATGTCCATCCTGAAATAGTGAGAGGTAGACAGATGAAGATATTAGTTACCGCTCGCTCCTTTCGCAAGACCCCTGGGAGACACAAAGAACTTCTGGAGCAATCCGGCCACCAGGTAGTGGAGAGCACCCTGGATCGTCCCTTGAAAGAGGCGGAGATGGTGGAATTGATCTCCGACGTGGATGGGGCCATCCTGGGATTGGATGAGGTCACGGCAAAGGTCATTGCCGCTGGCAAGCGTTTGAAGGTCATCTCCCGATACGGCGCAGGGGTAGACAACGTGGACCTGGCGGCGGCCACCGCGTCGGGGGTAGTAGTTACCAACACGCCAGGGGCCAATAGCATCGCCGTGGCCGAGCTGACCCTGGGGCTCATGCTCGCCCTGGCGCGGCGCATCCCCCAGCACCACGTCAGCGCCAAGGCTGGATCATGGAGCAGGGTGACGGGCATCGAACTGGCGGGCAAGACCCTGGGGATCGTGGGGTTGGGCCAGGTCAGCAAGGAGGTGATCGCCCGGGCGGCATGCTTCGCCATGCGGGTTCTGGTCCACACCAGCTTCCCAGACGAAGGACTGACCAGGGACTGTGACGTGGAATACGTGCCGCTGGATCGCCTGCTGTGGGAAGCGGACTTTGTCTCCTTGCACTGCTCCCTGACCCCTGAGCGGGTCAAGCTCATAGGGGAGGGGGAGCTAAAGGCCATGAAGCCCACCAGTTACCTGATCAACACCGCCCGAGGGGAGTTGGTTGATGAGGAAGCCCTGTATCGAGCCTTGCGGGAAGGCTGGATCGCCGGGGCAGCCAGCGACGTCTTCGTTCAGGAGCCGCCCACGGGCAATCCCTTGTTGGAGCTGGATAACTTCATCGTGACCCCCCACGTGGGGGCCACTACCCACGAATCAGTGCTGCGGATGGGGGTCTTGGCTTCGGAGAACGCTTTGAAGGTGCTACGAGGTGATCGGCCCCTCTACGTGGTGAATCCAGAGGTCTATGAAAAGTCCAGATAGCAATCGAGGGCCCTCCCTGAATCCACCGGAGGGCCCTCGGGCACTCGAATAGTATGCGAAAGCTCTTCCTTCGGGAGGAGCTTTCTCTCTTCGGACAAAAACCGCTGTGGGCTTTCAAAACGTGTGGTTCTCGTCGCCTACCTTTGCACCCGCCCCGAGGCTTCGCCCCGCCTCAGGCTCTCGACCTCGGCTACACTGACGCGGTTGTAGTCGCCAGGGATGGAGTGCTTCAGGCACGAGGCGGCAGCGGCGAACTCCAGAGCGATCCCATCGGCCATGCCCTGCAGAAAAGCGTAGACCAGGCTGGCGGCGAAGGCGTCCCCCGTGCCGACGCGATCCACAATGTGGGTGATGTCGTATCGGGTGCTCGTCAGGAACTCTTCCCGATTGTGGAGGCACGCCGACCAACCGTTGTGGCTGGCACTATAGCTTTCCCTCAGGGTGATGGCTTGCTTTTTCAAGTTCGGAAACGCCTGGAGCACCTTCTCGCTCAGGGCGCGGTATTTGGCGATGTCCAGCTTCCCCGACTCCGTTGGGCGAAGGTCTCCGACCGAGCCCTTCCAGTCAGATTCAACGGTGATCCCCAGGGATTTCTGGCAGTCCTCCTCGTTGGCTATACCGATGTCCACCAGGCGCACGATTTCGGGCATAACCTCCGTGGCTGGCTTCCCATACTTCCACAACTTCCCACGATAATTGTAATCACATGAGATGGTGAGTCCCTTCTCCTTAGCCTTCCGCAACGCCTCCAGCGAGAGATCGGCCGCGCTCTGGCTGATGGCGGGGGTGATGCCGGTGATGTGGAACCACGACGCCTCGTCGAAGATACGATCCCAGTCCAGGCTGCCCGGTTTTGCGGTGGCGATGGCCGAGCCAGCCCGATCGTAGATCACTTGGGATGGCCTTTGGTTGGCCCCGCCCTCCAGGTAGTAAATCCCCATCCGGCCGCTGCCCCGGACGATGAAAGAGGTGTCCACCCCAGCCCGGCGCAGGTCGGCGATACAGGCGTCGGCAATCGGGTTGTCCGGGAGCACGGTCACGTAGGCCACGTCCACGCCAAAGTGGGCCAGCGACACAGCCACGTTGGCCTCCCCACCTCCGAAGGTCGCTTCTAACACCGGGGATTGGAGTAACCGTTCGAATCCAGGCGGATTCAGTCGCAGCATCACCTCGCCGAAGGTTACTACTCGACCACCCATATCAAACCTCCAATGGTCGTACCCGGCGTACCACAGCCAGGGCTTCCTTGGTCAAGCGGGTGATCTCATCGAACTTGCCGGCTGAAATCAGGCTGGCCTTGACCAGCCAACTCCCCCCGCAGCAGTGGACGCTCCGCAGGGCCAGATAGTCGGCCAGGTTGTCCTGGGTGATACCCCCGGTAGGGATGAACTTGACACCTCTGTAAGGTGCTGAGATAGCCTTCAGCACGGCGATTCCACCCATGGCCTCGGCCGGGAAGAACTTCAGGATGTTCAGCCCTCGGTCGAGGGCCATGTCAATCTCGGTCGGCGTCAGCACCCCTGGGGTGACGGGTATCTCATGTTGCAGGCACCAATCTACCACCTTCTGATTGAACCCAGGAGAGACGATAAATTGGGCACCGGCAGAGATTGCCCTATCAGCCTGATCCACCGTGAGCACCGTCCCCGCCCCGACGATGATCTCCGGCAGGTTTGGGGAGATTCGTCGGATCGCTTCCTCGGCTGCTGCCGTGCGGAAGGTGATCTCGGCGCATGGCAGCCCGCCGGCCAACAGGGCCCTGCCCAGCTCGACTGCATCCTCGGCCCGCTCGATCTCGACGACCGGCACCACGCCAAAATGCCCCAGTTTCTCAAGCAAGTCTGTCATTTTTGCCTCCTCCTTTGACGTTTTACGTTTGACGTTTTATAGTTCTGCGATCTGCTCGTAGATCGGTACCAGTGCCTGATAGGCTGCTTCAAAGACTTTGTACAGGCGGTCGTAAGCCGCCTTGGCCGCGGGGTCAACTTCTGTGACGGCGGCGATGGGCGTCAGACGCTCGGCGACGGAGAAGTCTGGGAAGAGGCCCACCCCTACACCGCCGGCGATGGCCGCGCCCATGGAGGTGGCTTCTTCGAGCAGAGCAGGACGCAGGATCGTTCGTCCGTAGACGTTAGCCATGATCTGGTTCCAGAGCTTGCCCCGTGCCCCGCCACCGATGACCCGTATGGCCTCGATCTCAGCCCCCTGATCCAGGAACGCCTCCAGAATCACCCGCAGGTTCAGAGCGATGCCCTCCAACACCGCCCGGATCATATCGGCGCGCTGGTGGGTCATGGTCAAGCCTATGAAAGCACCACGAGCATTGGGATTCCAGCGTGGGCTGCGTTCGCCCAAAAGGTAGGGCAGGAAGATCAGGCCTCGGGCTCCAAGGGGAGATTGATCCGCCTCCAGGTTCATCAATTCGTAGGGGCTCACGCCCAACTTGGCGGCAAATTCCACTTCCAGCGGGCAGAGTTGGTCGCGGGTCCATTGGTAGGAGCCTCCAGCCGTTTGCATGGTGCCCGTGGGGCTAAAGAAGCCGGGCACCAGGTGCGCCCAATTGAAGGTGCGCATGGCCGGATCGTAGATCGGCGCCTTGGTGGCCAGGCCGATCCAGGAAGATGAGCCAATGTAGTTATACGCCGACCCTTCACGGACGACCCCCGCCCCTGCTGCGGCACAAACGCCATCGCCCCCACCGATAACCACTGGCGTGCCGGCGGCTACGCCCACCTCCTCCGCTACTTCTCTCCCCACCTCCCCGACCACGTCAATGGACTGGTGTACCTCTGGCAGTTGGGCAGGGTCAATCTTCACCGCCTGCAAAATCGCCTCGGACCACTCACCTCGCTCCAGATCGTATAGATTCATGCCTGCGGCGTCCGAACAGTCGGTAACGAAGGCCCCGGTCATGCGGGCCACAATAACGTCTTTGGCGTGCACGAATTTGTAGGTCTCGGCGTAGAGGTCTGGCTGGTGGTCGCGGATCCATAACATCTTGGCCGCCGAATATGACGGGCTGAGGCGGTGCCCGGTGATGCGATATACCTCTTCTGGGCTGATCTGTTTGGCCATCCACTGAGTCTGCTCCACCGAGCGCTGATCGGCCCAGATGATGGCGTCGCGAAGCGCCCGTCCCTTGCGGTCAATAGGCACGCAGCCCATCATCTGCCCGCTGAAGACGATGCAGGCCACCTCATCACGGCCGATGCGGGCCTTCTGGAGCAACTCGTGGGTCGAGGCGCAGACCGCCTGCCACCAATGTTCAGGGTTCTGCTCGGCCCAACCCACCTGGGCGTACTTTGTGTCATACCCAAAGAAGGCACTACTCACCAGAGTTCCCTGGTCATCGTAGAGAGTGGCCTTGTTACCGGTGGTACCCAAATCGTGAGCCAGAATGTATCTTTTCATCAACTTATCCTCGTGCTAGTCATGATGATAGCGGGGCCTTCGGCCCGGACAACGGCCGAAGGCCCCGCGTATACTCTCGTAGCTGGTTGGGCTGGCCAGTCTAGTCCATGCCCATCATCTTGCGATAGAACGCCTTCTGGCTATCCCGGCCCAGGCGGTCCGTGATCTTCTCCCACTCGTCGTAGATGGTCTGCAGTGCCTTCGCCGGATCCTCCTCGCCCACGATGGCGGCGCTGACGTGGAGGTCTAGCACCGAGTCCACATACTCCGGCTTGCCGGGGATGCGCAGGTCAATGAGCACGTTGGGGTTCTCCAGGTCTGCCCGGACGGCGTCCAGGTATTCCCGAGCGTCTTGCTCGGCCACATCACCCCACGCCTCGACCCAAATCGTGAGATCGCGCACGTGGCTGTAGCGATAGACGTTGAAGCCGGTGCTGCCGATTACCACGTCCTGGGAGCTGATCTCCGGGCTGTTCAGGAACTTGATGAAGTCGTAGGCGCAATCCGGGTTCTTCGATGTCTTGGTGACGGCACCCACCCAGCCGCCGAAGTTCAGCAGCGGTGCAGTGTTGGGCTTGTCCAGTGTCAGCCACTTCTGGTTTTTGCGGTCCCACAACTCCAACGAGCCGGGCCGTGGAGCGGTGCCACAGTCACCGATGGCATCAGGATGGGCGAAGGCTGGATCCTCGCACATGCCGGGGAAGGTACCCCACTCGAAGGTCATAGCGATGTTGCCGGTGCTGGGGAAGGCGGAGCGGATCTCACCCACACCCCAGGCCTCCATGCCCGGAGGACCAAACTTGGCCATTTCCTTGTAGAGCTCGAGCCCCTTGAGCATGCACGGCTCGTTGACCAGGGGCTCCATCGTCTCAGGGTCGAAGTAGAGCTGGCCACGGTATCGGTCGGGACCCTCAGGGCCAGGAGGCATCACGCAGAACGGCGCCACGAAGTCCCAGAACCACCAGTGAGACTGCGTGCCGCGGGCCATAGGCTGCGCCCAGCCAAAGTCCGGCTGGCCATCGCCGGTCCAGTCCCAGCCAGTGAAGAACTCAGCCACATCGCGGAGTTGATCCATGGTCTTGGGGACTGTCAGGTCATACCCGTACTTGGCCTTGAAATTGGCCTGGTTTTTCGGGTCGGTGAAGAGATGGCGGCGGTAGAAGAAGGAGTGGGTGTCGCCGTCCAGGGTCAGGGCGTAGTACTTGCCCTCCCATTTGGCGATGATCTCGCGGAAAGCGGGCAACACGTCATCCCAGGCTGGGTTCGTGGCCGGGTCTGCAATGTAGTCATCAAGTGGGATCAGATAGGGGGTGAAATCGGGCAGCCAGGTGGCGCCGACCACGATGATGTCGTAGGCATGGACCCCGGTGGTGAAAGAGGTCATGATCTTCGGGTAGAGATCCTCATAAGGCACCTCTACCACTTCCACTTTTCCACCAGTGAGTTCGGTCCACTTGTCACGGTGATCGAAGAGGGGACCAGCGATGAATGGGCCGGGCTGGGTGACCGCAACCAACTGGACGCCGTCGCACATCTTGGCCGCAGGCGTGGGTGTCACCATCACCGGCTTCTCGACCACCTTCTCTTTCTCGACGACCACGGTCTCTACCACCGGTTTCTCGACGACTTTCTCCCTCTCGATAACCACGGTCTGCACCACTGGCTTCTCGACGACCACCTCCTTCTCCACTACCTGAGGAGTAGGGGCGGCGCAACTGGCCAGCAACACCGCTGCCAGGAGCGAGATGAGCAGAGATTTGGAATTTCCTCTCGTTGTAAACATTGTAAACTCCTCCTTATTAGAATTTTGAGTTTCAGTAGATCACAATCACCGATGTGAGGCAGTTGTGCTGCCGAACGGGGGATCGGAGTGCAACTCCTCGCCATCAATTGTGATGTACTGAGTTTAGACGTTTCATCGTCCAGGCTGATTAAAGAAACTTTGCTCCTTGCGATCACCCCTTTCTCGATACTCCTTTGAATTACTTCAGGGCCCCCAAAGTGAGACCAGCTACGATGTAACGCTGAAACAGGGTAATGAAGATGAACACGGGCACGATAGCCAGAAGCAGCATGGCGGAGATGTCCCACCACAAGGCCGCGCTGCCATGGGTCAGGCCAGCAACCAGCGTGGGAAAGGTCTGGGCTCTCTTGAAAGTGAGGGTGATAGCGAAGAGCAGTTCATTCCAGGAGAAGATGGTGCAGAATGCGCTAGTCGCCGCCAGGCCGGGCAAAGACAGGGGCAGGATGATCTTCCGCAGCGCCTGGAAATGCGAGCAGCCGTCAATGCGGGCACTATCTTCCAGCTCTTTAGGAATGCCCCGAAAGAAGCCACGCATGATCCAGACCACGAAGGGCAGGTTGGCCACCGTGTGGGCGATGATCAGGCCATGCCAGGTATCTATCAGGCCTAATCGAGTGTAGAGAATGAAATAGGGAATGACCAGGACAATAGGGGGCAGCATGCGCTGGGAGAGGATGAAAAAAGCGATGTCCCTATTCTTCCAGCGTTTGAACTCAAAGCGAGCCAGACCGTACGCGGCCAGTGAACCCAAAATGACCGAGACAAGGGTGCTCCCCACAGCGGTGATAACGCTGTTTCGCAAGGTGTTCAGGATGGAGGTGGGATCGTGCGTGCCTCGCTGAGTGGGATCCTTGATCAAACCTACGTCTCGCCAGGCAAACAAGGTCGGCTCAAATTGAACATAGGGCAGGTATTTGGGTGGATAAGTGAACGCATCTCGCGGGAATTTGAACGCGGTAACAAAAGTCCAATAGATAGGGAAAACCATCACCACCGTTATGGTGATCAATGCGATGTAGATCAAGGCATTTTCTAACCGTCGCCGCGTTCGTCTTGAAACCTGCATAACCCCTCCTTACGCGTTGGCGCGGTGTGGACGCCAACCTATTCCATCTCCACCTCCGTGGGGAGAACACGGGTCAGAATAATAAATATAATTGCGGACAAAATCATCAGCACATAGGCGATGGCCGCACCATATCCCAGCCGAAACTGGGTCAGGCTGACCAGCCTGGCGTACATGGTGGAGGTCTCAGTGGATATGCCAGGCCCACCCGCCGTCATGACAAAGACGATGTCGAAGATTTTAATCGCCTCCACCATCCGCAGAAGGATGGCGATGACCATGATAGGCCATATCATGGGGAGGGTCAGGTAGAAGAAAATCTGGACCCGCGAGGCTCCATCCACCGCCGCGGCCTCGAACGGTTCTCTGGGCAGGGACTGTAATCCAGCCAGGAGGATGATGAACACGAAGGGTGTCCATTGCCAAACGTCGGTTATGATGATGGAGAGCAAGGACGTCTTTCCACTGGAAAGCCACGTTCCCGTGGGCAGATGGAACACCCGCAGGATGTGATTGATCGGGCCGTTGGTGACATGGTAGAGCATCCGCCAGGTATAGCCCACCGCCACCGGCGTGGCCATCATGGGCAGCATGAGGAGCACACGGAAGATACCCTGGCCCCGGATTTCGCGGTTGAGGAGTAGAGCCAGGCCAAACCCAAAGATGACCTCAAAAGTGATAGCCCCTATTACAAAGATGATCGTGTTGAGAAAGGTCTTCAGGAAGCGGCTGTCTCTAAGGAGTTCCGCATAGTTGGCCAGCCCGGCGAAGCTCATGGGGCGCTGGGCGGCCACATCCCAGTGGAGGAAAGATAACCCAAAAGAGAAGATCAAGGGAAAGATGCCGATGAGAAGCAAATATAGGATTACGGGGACGACCAGGTAGAATTTGGCGTAGCGATCCGAAAAGACCCGGCCCAGCCCGGTTACTATCCTCGACGAGGCTGCCCGCGTCTGCAATGTGCTAAAGCTCACTCGCTCTTCCTCCCTTTCGTCATCTGGCCTCTTTCATCTTATGGACGAGGTCGTGCAGGTCGGTGCGTAACGGATACTTGCCGTACTCTCTCACCGTGGTGGCGAAAGCTTCCGCGTTCTGGGAGGGGAAGGGGGGCCAATTCTCGGGGCCGGCGATGTAGCCTCCTCCCTGGCCGAGTTCAGCGATTTGCTCCACAGCCTCCGCTCGCACCTCCTCTGGGGTGCCAAGGGTGAGGGTGTATTGGGTGTCCATCCCACCTGCGAAGACGAGTTGGTTGCCGTATTCCCTTTTCAGCTTTCCCTGATCGTTAGC
Organism: Chloroflexota bacterium; assembly: GCA_016875995.1. GTDB lineage: Bacteria > Chloroflexota > Anaerolineae > VGOG01 > VGOG01 > VGOG01. The sequence continues at coordinate 7,554 of VGOG01000036.1, read as the reverse complement.
GCGTTTCTGCACCGGATGCAAGACGTCAACTCCGATCTCGATGAGATCGGGAACGATGGGCTCTACGTGACCACAGGAGTGGAAGAAGACGAAGAGCCCGGCCCGCTTATAGACCTGTATGATCTCGGCCAGCAGGGGCTTGAAGAACTCCCGAAATGTGGCCGGAGAGATCAACATCGCACTTTGCGAGCCGTAGTCGTCGGAGAACCAGGCCCCGTCAACACCCAGGCGGGTAAAGTGTTCGGCCATGCGTATCTGGAAGTCGGCGATCTTTCGCAATAGCAGCTTCACTCTGTCGGGTTCGGTCATGAGGGCCAGGAAAAGGTTCTCCATCCCCATCAGACTGTGTGCCCGCTCCATGAGGGTGAGGCCATGCGTCCCTAACATCAACCGCGAGGGATCCATCTCGCGCTTCACCGGCTCCAGCAACCGCGGGTCGTTGGGGTCGGGCCAGCGGTAATCATCCAGGGCGGCCAGGTCTGCCAACGGGTGCTTCACCGGATAGGGGAGCATCAGCCGCGTGTCCGAAGCCTGCCACTCGATCCCCCACATGTCCCGACCACCCTCCCGTGGCGGAAAGGCTCCCTCGTAGGGCAGCCGCTGGAAGGCCCCTTCGTCATAAGGGTCGTCTGATCTCATGGTAAGGAACCAGGGCACATGATCAGGGTGGTCAAAAGTGATCACTCGGATCAGGTTCTCTTTCCGATCCATCAACCTACTCGCTTCCGCGTGTATCTGGCGATGAAGTTATAAGGAGAGGGGAGCGGAGTTTCGCTGGCGGCGTTGAGTTTGGCCATCTCGTCGGCGGAGATGGCCCAGCCCACACTGCCCAGGTTCTCTTCCAGCTGGGCTAGGGTGCGAGCGCCTAAAATGGGCGCAGTGACGCCAGGCTGCTGCAAGAGCCAGTTAAGAGCTATCTGGGCTGGCGTTTTGCCCCGCTGCTGGCTGATCTCAAGCAGGGCATCTATGATCCACCAGGCACGCTCACTCTCGCGCTGCTCCGGCAGATCATCCCAGCGGTCCGTCCGGCCCACGCGGCTATCGGGCGGGGGCGGCTGGCCGCGCTGGTACTTACCAGAAAGCCAACCCCCTGCCAGGGGCGACCAGCAGATCACCCCTATCCCTTCGGTGCGACAGAGGGGCAGCAGTTCCCACTCCGTGCTGCGCACCAACAGGCTATACTCTGGCTGCAGGCAGTCGAAGCGAGCCCAACCATGCCTCTCGCTGAGCATTATCGCGCGGGTCAGTTGGGAAGCGGTGTAATTTGATGCCCCGATGTAGCGCACCTTTCCCATGCGCACCAGGTCATCTAGAGCCCGCAATGTCTCTTCTAGCGGCGTCGAAGCATCCCAGCAATGCGTCTGATATAGATCCACGTATTCGGTTTGTAAGCGGCGGAGGCTGGCATCAATCTGATCGAAGATGTGCTTTCGTGACAAGCCGGTGTCGTTAGGGCCCTCGCCAGTGGGGAAGAAGACTTTGGTGGCAATCACGAACTGGGCACGATTGCCGCCGCGCTTGAGCCAGTTGCCCAGCATCATCTCCGATCGGCCTTTATTGTAGATATTGGAGGTGTCGAAGAAATTGCCTCCGGCCTCGACGAAGCGGTCAGCTAAAGCCTGAGCCGTGGCTTCGTCGGCCCCCCAGCCGAAGGTCTGCGTCCCCAAACAAAGCTCTGAAACCTTTAGCCCGGTTCTTCCCATGAAGCGGTATTCCATCAATTCATTCTCCTGGTTCGATTAACTACTGATTATGCTGATTCGTCCAGGTAACCAAGAGCCTGGGAGATGTGTGACGCAGTTTCGACAACCTGCCTGGCCATAGAACTGCCAATCAGGGGCACAGGCATGCGGATGTCTGGGCCAGAAATGCTTACCGCAGCGATAACCCTGCCCGTTCTATCGCGGATTGGCGCAGCCACACATCGGACACTGGCCTCGAATTCACCGTTGTCAACAGCGTAACCTTGAGAGCGGATTTCACGCAGCCCTTGTAGGAAAGCATCTTCATCAGTAATCGTGGCGTTGGTAACAGGTTTTAAGCCGTGTGTGTGAATCCAATGGCGAATCTCGTCCTCAGGCCGGAATGCCGCCATGGCCTTACCCAAAGCGGTACAGTGCATAGGAGCGGTTATGCCGATCTGCGACATCATCAGTCCAACAGCGTGTTGCGTGGAAAGCTTCTCCAGGTAGACCACCCGCAAGCCATCGTCAAGCACAGCCAGGTGGATGGTCTCATTGACTTGATTGCGCAACTGATTAAGAAAGGGACGAGCTTCCTGCATCAGGTCTAATTTCTCTTCGACCAAGGCGCCAAAACGCAGCATCTTCAACCCCAGCCAGTAGCCTTTCTCTGTTTCGACCAGATATTGGCCCTGGAGCAGATTGACGATGACTCGAAAAGCTGTTGACTTGGGCAGCTCGGTGTAGGCGCAGATTTGTTCCAGGCTGAGCGGGGCACGGGCATCGAGCAAGGCATCAAGTACTTTCATACCTCGCTGTAGGGCCTGGATTGAGTAATCGCGCTGGGGAGCTTGGCTAGCGTTTGGTTTCATGGAATGAAACCACCGTCTCATTTTCTGGTTTATATTATAGCACACTTCCAACTATCTGTCAAATTCCTTTTTTGAAATTTTGCACCGTTTGAGGTATAATGGTTTTAACCAGGTTGCTATCCCCCCATCTTGACGAGCGGCCTTGCCGGCCTTCAGAAAGAGCTATGAAATACCTGATCGGCCTGGACATCGGAACCACCAGTTGCAAGTCAATAGTCGCCAATCTCGAAGGGAAGGTCGCGGGGAGCGGGATCGCCCATTACCCCGTGCTGTCCTCTCTCCCCTCTTGGGCTGAGCTGGAACCCGAGGCGGTTTTTGAGGGCGTCCTCCAGGCCGTCAGAAGCTCTGTCCTATCCTCCGGTGTCTCGCCGGACGAGATACTGGGGCTGGGGGTGAGTGGCGCCCTCCACAGCGTCCTGGCGGTTGATGCTCATGGGGATGCGCTGACCAGGGCTATTCCTTGGGCTGATAATAGGAGCGCCGATTGCGCCGCACGGATTAAGAGAGAGTACGACAGCCACCGTCTCTACCGCCGGACGGGTTGTCCCGTCCACCCCATATATCTGCCAGCGAAGATCGTGTGGCTTCGGGAGAACGCCCCTGAAGTCTTCCAAAAAGCTCACAAGTTCGTTTCCGTCAAGGAGTATGTGCTCCACAAGCTGACAGGCAGGTTCATCGTGGACAGATCGGTCGCTTCGGGCGGTGGGCTGTTCAACATCCACCAGTTGGACTGGGACGAGGAGGTGCTGGAAATCGTAGGGATAACGACTGAGAGGCTCTCGAAGCACCTCTCCCCCACCACTGTCCTGGAGGGCATGGAGCCGCGTTGCGCCGAGGCGATGGGCATTCCCTCCGATGTCCTCCTCGTCGTTGGCGCGGGGGATGGCCTGCTGTCTAACCTGGGGGCTGGTTCAGTTGAACCAGGCCAGGCGACATTGATGATTGGCTCCAGCGGCGCCGTGAGGGTGATATCGAAGCAACCCAGGGTGGACGAGGAGGAGCGGACTTGGTGCTATTTGCTCACCGATGACCGTTGGGCAGTGGGAGGGGCCATCAACAATGCTGGCCTCGTTTATCGCTGGTTTCGGGATGGGTTTTGTCCGGCTGAGGTGGAAACCGCTCGCCAGTCGGAACAGGACCCGTATGAACTCCTCAACCCTTACGCCGCCGAGGTGGAGGTAGGATGCGATGGGCTGATCTTCCTGCCCTACCTGACCGGAGAAAGAAGCCCCCGCTGGAACGCCAATGCGCGTGGGGTTCTGTTTGGCTTGTCCCTCCATCACGACCGACGGCACGTGATCAGGGCTATCATGGAAGGGGTGGCCTACAGGATGTACAGTGTGCTCTTGGCTTTGGAGGAGGTCGCCGGCCAGGTCGAGGAGATAAGGGCCGCGGGCGGCTTTCTTCGCTCCACCCTGTGGACGCAGATTCTGGCCGATGTGTATGGCCGGGAGTTAGTGATCCCCGAGGTGATGGAGACCTCTGCTCTGGGGGCGGTGTTTTTGACCCTCTACGCCCTGGGCTACCTGCGGGAATTGGAGGAGGCGCGAAGGCTCGTGCCCATCAAGAAGGTCTATCATCCGGATATGGGAAACCACGCTAAATATGAGCGCTTGTTTGAGCTGTATCAGAGGATATATCAAAACCTTGTCGAGGAGTTCGACGAGATATCGGAGATACAGCATTCCATAGCCACTGGCAATCCAACTATCTAGGTATTGTGTTGCGAAACTAGCAGGCCAGGCTCCCATGCCTGGCGGTTCGGCGGCATGGGAGCCGCCTCTGCTGAGTTTTGCACCAGAAACTATCTAACCAAATAGGAGGTAAAACTATGGTAGAAGTGCACGAAGCAGCACGACCTTTATTGGAATTGCAACCCAGGTACGATTTCCTGGTCGGCATTGACTCGGATGGCTGTGCCTTCGACACGATGGAGATCAAGCACAAGGAGTGCTTCACTCCCAACACCATCAAGCACTGGGGTCTGCAACCGGTCTCGAAATACGCTCGTGACGCGGCCCTGTTCGTCAATCTCTACTCCAGGTGGCGCGGCATCAACCGCTGGCCCGCGCTGGTGATGGTGTTGGATCTCCTGCGCGAGCGACCTGAGGTGCAGCGGCGCGGGGTGCAGATTCCCGAAGTGCCCCGCGTCCGCGAGTTCATCGCCGATGAGAGGTTTCCCAAGAGCAACGATGGCCTGCGAGCCTACATGGCCGAGCACCCTGACCCGGAACTGGATACAGCCCTGGCCTGGACGACGGGCATCAATGCTACTGTGGCCGACATGGTTCACGGCGTGCCGCCCTTTCCCTACGTGCGCGAAAGCCTGGACTTCCTGTTCGACAAAGCCGACATGATCGTCGTCTCGGCGACGCCGGTAGAGGCGGTGATACGGGAGTGGGAGGAGCACGACATCGCCAAGTACATGCGGGTCATGGCCGGGCAGGAGATGGGCACGAAGGGCGAGCACATCGCTCTGGCCGCCAAGGGCCGATACGCGCCGGACCACATACTGGTGATCGGCGATGCGTTGGGCGACTTGGAGGCCGCACGGGACAACGATGCCCTTTTCTTCCCCGTCAACCCCGGCTACGAGGAGGAGTCGTGGCAGCGGTTCTACGAGGAGGGACTGCACAAATTCCTGGCCCAGGAATATGCCGGCGACTACGAGGTCAGGTTGATCGCCGAGTTCGAGCGATTCATGCCCGAAGTGCCACCTTGGAAGCGGTGAAAAATCGGCAAATCAACAAATCAGCAAATCAGCAAATCAGCAAATCAGCAAATCGGCAAATCAGCAAATCGGCAAATCACCTGGCTTGACAGTTTGTGTATGGGTGTGCTACAATCATAGGTGAGGTAGAGGTCCTACAGAATAGCGCGGTTATTGCCCGTGTTGGCAGAGGAGGCTTGATCATGAGCAAAGAAGTGACCCTGACATTGCCTGAAGAGCTATACGAATACGCCAGGCGTTGGGCAACCATCACCCAACGAGACCTGCCTGAGATGCTCACTGATGCCTTGACCATAAGGGGACACGTATCCCCGTAGCGATGATCGTGGGCAGCCTGGCCGATGGAATGACGCCGGGAGAAGTTCAAGATGCCTATCCTCAGCTAACCTTGGAGGATATTCAAGCGGCGCTGGCTTATGCCACTGAGTCAGTTTAAGGAGAGCGCTGATGGACACATCTGTCAAATCTTACACTACTGAGAGTATCCTTATCTCCCTGGGCTATCCTGATCCGCTGGTAGCAGCCCGGCAACATGCCCGCATGATTCTGCTAGCGGCTGGCGCGTTATCAAGCTGCCATTCGATGGTTGGAAGCTAAGTGGGATTGCACACTGGAGGACTTACGTGCACGCTACATAGCCCTCGGCAGTGAGGATTTTGAAGCCGACGACGACTACCTGCAATGGCAGTGGTATGCTGACGCCGTCGAGACCGTCAACGCCCAACTCGCTGTTATCTCTGAGCCATAAACCATGCTTGAGTTATTCGATACCTATGCGGCGCTCTTCAAATCCTGGCGCGTGATCCGTTACGAACAGGAGGGCGAGGCATACCTGCTCTATTGGAGGATGCTAACCGAGGTGCCGCTGCGGAACCGGCGTATGCGTACAGGAGGAAATGCTGATGAGATTTGAAGTACCGGATGTTCGGGATGTTGTCATGAGAATACTTGAAGTCGAGGACAGCTTTGGTGATACAAAACAGGACATATACCAGTGCTTGCAAAATCATCGGAGACGCATTGAACGCAATAAACAATTGGTCACCGCTAGCGAGTATATGCAGGTGTTACGCATCTTCCTACCAGACCTGTTGATCCGCGGCATAAGTGGCGAAGCAGGGAGCAAAGTGCATGAGGAACTGAAGAAACATATCAAAGAAGATTCAGGCTTGAGAACTGATGTATATCAACAGGTACTTGAGAAAGCTAGCTACAGGTGGGGAATTCCAAAAGGGGTACAGCTCATCGAAGGTGTAGTAAGGATACTTCGCGATGAGTATGGCTGGGATTGGGAGCGATACTTCGAAGAAGCTGAGGCAGAAAAGGAGACTAACTTCATCAGCGATAAGCTCCTGAAAGTGAAGTACATCGGGTTCAAGGTTCGGGATCTAGCTCTGTCAAACTTCAACGCGAACTACGCAGCTAATGATCTACATGTGGTACGGGTGATCACAAGGTTAGGGTTTCTTAATTATGGTTATGAACTGTTACATGACAACAGTCTAGAAATGGGAACAGATTCAGCTAAGCGGAAGAACTATCTGTTTCTGCATGGATTGATCTTGCGACTATCTGCTCTTACAGGCGACGAGTTTTCACCTTCAGATTTGGACCGAGTTCTCTGGCACTTTGGCAAGTCATTGTGCGGAGCTAGACCACGGTGTGGCTACTGTCCCGTGGCTGAGATTTGCCCAACAGGGGCAAGTCGGATAGGCAAGTTGTGAGGTGCTATGCTAGTCGGCAAGGGCTATACCGATCAGTTTCTGAATGAAAGCGACATTCGAGGTTTAACGGCCGAAGCGCTGGCGCAGGCCAATCTCGACGGCAAGCGCGTGCTGGTCATCATCCCCGACCATACCCGCACCGCACCCACTCCGCTCTTCTTTCGGTTGTTCCACGAGTTGCTGGGGGGGAGGGCCGCTGCCCTGGACTACCTGGTGGCGCTGGGCACCCACCAGCCGATGAGCGAGGACGCGCTGAACAGGTTGGTGGGGGTCACGGCGGCGGAGCGAGCGGAGAAGTACCGCGATGTCTGCATCTTCAACCACCGCTGGGACCTGCCCGACACTTTCACCACCGTCGGCACGATCCCTGCTACAGAAATCGAGGAGATCACCGCTGGGTTGATGCGCCAAGAGGTGCCGGTCGCCCTCAACAAGCTCATCTTTGACTATGACCAGCTCGTCATCTGCGGCCCCACCTTCCCCCATGAGGTGGTCGGTTTCTCCGGCGGCAACAAGTACCTCTTCCCCGGCATCGGCGGTCCGGA
>VGOG01000035.1 GCA_016875995.1 Chloroflexota bacterium | reverse complement strand
AGCGCTAATCTTCGCTAATCTTCAAGGAGGCCATAAATGCAATACCGGCAATTTGGCAAATTGAAATGGCGGGTCTCGGCGCTGGGGTTCGGCTGCATGCGCCTGCCCACCCTGGACGGCGACAGCAAGCGCATCAACGAGCCGGAAGCGCGTGAGATGCTCTACTACGCCATTGACCACGGCGTAAACTACGTGGACACGGCCTATGGCTACCACGGCGGGAACAGCGAGCTGTTCCTCGGCCGGGCACTCAAAGGTCCATATCGGGACAAAATCAGGCTGGCCACCAAGCTGCCTTGCTGGCTGGTGAAGACAGCGCCGGATTTTGATCGGCTGCTCAACGAGCAACTGCAGAAGCTACAAACCGAGCACATAGACTTCTACCTCCTGCACAGCCTGAGCCAGTCGAGCTGGACTAAGGTGCGCGACCTGGGCGTGCTGGACTGGGCGCAGAAGGCCCTGGCCGACGGGCGCATCGGCTACTTGGGCTTCTCCTTCCACGACAAGTACGAGGTTTTCCAGGAAATCGTGGATGCCTATGCCTGGACGTTCTGCCAGATCCAGTACAACTACATGGACGTGGACGAGCAGGCCGGCACCAAGGGGCTGCAATACGCCGCCGCCAAGGGGTTGGCCGTGGTGGTCATGGAGCCGATCATGGGCGGCTACCTGGCCAACCCGCCGCAGCCGATCCAGGAGCTGTGGGACACCGCCGCCCGCAAGCGCACCCCGGCCGATTGGGCTCTGCAGTGGGTCTGGAACCAGCCAGAAGTATCGGTGGTGCTCAGCGGCATGAGCACCCGCGAGCAGGTCAGGGAAAACGTGGCCAGCGCGCAGTCGTCTGGGATCAACAAGCTAACCGACGAGGACTTGGCGCTCATTGGCCGGGTGCGCGAGAGGTATCGGGAACTGCGCCCCATCCCCTGCACGCAGTGCGCCTACTGCCTACCCTGCCCCAACGACGTCAACATCCCGCATAACTTCAAGCTCTACAACGACGGCCTGATCTACAGCAACCCCGCCCGCGCCCGCGCTCTCTACTCCTGGATGGAAAAGCCAGCCCGCGCCGAGATGTGTATCCAGTGCCAGGAGTGCGAAGAGAAGTGCCCGCAGAAGATACCAATCAGCGAGTGGATGCCCATTGTACATGAGGTTTTGGGTGAAGGAAAGGCGTATAGGAGTTGAGGTTGGAGAGTGGAGGATAGAGGATGGAGAATGGAGATTAGAGATTGGAGATTAGAGATTGGAGATTAGAGATTGGAGATTAGAGATTGGAGACGGGGAAGGGACGCAGATTAACGCCGATGCCCCGATACATTACACTATGAACTGATATGTATCGGGGCCGATGAACGCAGAAAAATATAAAACAATCCGCGCTCTTCCGCGTTCATCCGCGTCCTGGTTAACCCCCGGCCTGGCGGCCAGGGAGAGGACGCAGATTAACGCGGGTCTGGCTTCCAGCGGATTTTTAAGCGGAAAAACAGATAGAGCACAGCGCGTATCCGCTTTTTCGCTTCCTATCCGCTGGAAGTGAGATCTGCGTTCATCTGCGTCCCATTCAAGAGGAGGTTGTGTCATGGAGGCTTTGGAGGCTATCCGCAAGCGGAGGAGCGTGCGCAGCTACACCGGCGCGCCGATCCCCAAAGAGGACTTGGAGACCATCGTGGATGCCGGGCGGCTGGCCGCCAGTGGCAGTAACAAACAGCCCTGGGAGTTCATCGTCGTCACGGAGCGGGGGATGATTGACCAGCTTAAGGTGGCTTCGTCGTGGATGGACAAAGCGGGGGCCATCATTGCCGTGGTCATGGATCCGGCATCCCGCTGGTGGCTGGAAGACGGCGCGGCGGCGGTGGAGAACATGCTCATCGCCGCCACCGCCCTGGGCTACGGCTCCTGCTGGCTGGAAGGGTATACGCTGCCGCGGGAAGAGGAGTTCAAGGCACTGCTGGGCATCCCCAAGTCCAAAAGGCTGCTCACCCTGGTGCCCATCGGCGTGCCGGCCGAGTGGCCCACCAAGGCCAAGAAGCCCCTGGCCGAAGTGCTGCACTGGGAGAAATATTGAGATTAGAGATTGGAGATTCAGCCACCCCCAATCTCTAATCTCCAATCTCTTGGAGGCTGTTATGCTTTACCCCCAGTCCAACCCGTTTCGTCAGGCCGTTGACCTGTGCGGGTTCTGGGATTTTGCTTTCGATCCCGACAATCGGGGAGGGCAGGCGGGCTGGGCGGATGGCTTCAGCGGCGGCCGCCCCATCGCCGTCCCCGCCAGTTGGAACGACCAGTTCGCCGAGGGGCACGATTACCTGGGCGCGGCGTGGTACCAGACCCGCTTTGACCTGCCCTGGGGCTGGGACGCCGGGCGACATGGCCTGCGCCTGCGCTTCGGCTCGGTCAACTACCTGGCCGAGGTCTGGCTGAACGGCGTCCGCCTGGGCAGCCACGAGGGCGGGCATCTGCCCTTCGAGCTCGACGTCACGCCGCACGTCTGGCGGGAGGGCAACCGGCTGGTGGTGCGCGTGGAAGGCGAGCTGTCCCCCGACCGTGTCCCGCCCGGCAACGTCCCCGCCGATCCTCGCTACAGTTTCATGGACCTGAGCTACCCGCCCACCTCGTTCGACTTCTTCCCCTTCTGCGGCATCCATCGCCCCGTGCTGCTGTCCGCCACGGCGCCTGACGGCCTGGCCGATCTGACCGTGCAGACCGAGATCGCCGCTGGCGCTGGTCTGGTGTGTGTGCAGTTGCGGCGAGCGGCTAGCGACCCGGTGACGGCACGCTTGACCATCGCCGGGCACGGGGCGCAGATCGCTGTGGAAACGCCTGTCGCCGCTGAGGGCGAAGCCGTGCTGACCGTGCCCCAGGCCGCCCTGTGGGCGCCCGGCTCGCCCCACCTGTACGACCTGACGGTGGAGCTGCGGCGCCACGGTGCGACCTTCGACCGCTACTCGCTGCCCATCGGCATGCGCACGATCCAGGTGGCTGGCGACGCCCTGCTGCTCAACGACCAGCCCATCTACCTCCAGGGCTTTGGTCGCCACGAGGATTTCCCCGTCGCCGGTCGTGGGTTGCTGCCCGCCGTCATCGTCAAGGATTACGCCCTGCTGGAGTGGATCGGCGCCAATTCCTTCCGCACCTCGCACTACCCGTACTCGGAACAAATGATGGACCTGGCCGACCGGCTGGGCTTTCTGGTCATTGACGAGACGCCCGCCGTGGGCCTCTTCTTCGCCGAGGAGGGGCTGGCGCGCCGCCACCAACTGTGCCGCCAGTACACCGAGGAGCTGATCGCCCGCGACAAGAACCATCCCAGCGTCATCATGTGGAGCCTGGCCAACGAGCCGCACTCCGATCACCCGGCGGCCAAACCCTTCTTCCGTGACCTGTACGACCTGGCCAAAGCGCTCGATCCTTCCCGCCCCACGACCCTGGTCAGCCACGCCGGATTGTCGGAAGAGTCCTTCGAGTTTTGCGACGTTCTGACCCTCAATCGCTACTACGGCTGGTACATCTTCGGCGGCCAGCTCGCCACGGCCTACGACATGCTCTCCGAGGAGCTGGACGCCATGTATACCCAGTTCCACAAGCCCCTCATCCTGACCGAGTTTGGCGCCGATACGGTGGCCGGTTGCCACGCCCAGCCGTCGGAGATGTTCAGCGAGGAGTATCAGGCGGAGATGCTGGCCGGGTACATCCAGGTGCTGCGCCGCAAGCCCTTTGTGGTGGGGGAGCACGTCTGGAACATGTGCGATTTCCAGACGGGGCAATCGGTGCGGCGCGTGGGCGGGCTGAACCTGAAGGGCGTGTTCACGCGCGACCGCCGGCCCAAGCTGGCCGCCCATCGCCTGCGGGAGCTGTGGATGCCTGGCGATAGATCCCCAGGCTAAAAGCTCAAGCCCCCGATGCCTCGATACCTTGCATTGACTCCAAAGTATCGGGGCATCGGGGGGCTGTTTGCAGAGCAACTCATCGCTCTTCAGCTATTAGCCCGCGATTGATAATCGGTCAGCCCTCCGCCATGGCGGAAGGGCTGACCGATCACTGCAGGACAATGATGGGACTGATGTCCTTGCCCGTCCCACCTAGAAATCCACCGTAACGTAAAAGGGACATTACCCGGGCTTATGTGTGCGTCGCCACGAGACTACCAGCCTGTACAGGCAGTTGCGTTCTGGCGCCTCGTAGATCCACCGCAAGGTGCCCTCAAGCACCGTCCGCTGCCTCTCCACGTTGCCTGGTTCCCCAAAGGGGTTACCGAACGGGAGCCGCACGTACAGCGCCCGCGGAACTCCAGTCGCCAGGGTGAGGTATGGAGCCATACTCACACTCACCGTGGCGATCCCCGCACTCTCGATGCCATTCTGCATCAGACCAACGGTCCGATGGCACATTGGTCAGCCTGGTGAAAGCACGACCGCGTCCACACCATCTCGCTTGAGCCGAGCAGCAACTTCTGGTATGATTTCATTCACAAACCGCGTAGGATTTGGAACAAATCCCATGAAGCCCACATGCTCAGCGGCCACGCTGCCAATCACCTTTGCGGACGCCAACTCTCGAAGCCTATCTAGTGGGAACATACAGTTCGGGTCTTGATCCGCGCCCGTGTGATCGTAATGATCGTGCGAAAAGCGTAGATCACGGGAATCCACATCGCCCGGAATCCAACGCACAGAGTCATCGCCCGCATGCGAGAGCATGTCAAACGGGGGTTGGGTCTTTACGTAGACACCCCCAGACGTGCCCAGCGCTACGCGAAGCTCAGACATGAGTTTGCTCAGGCGATGGAAAGCAACACAGGCGTTGCGTGCAGGAGCAAAATGGCCTGCGTGAGAAATTGAACAACGGGCGTTCCACGCCGCCCACTTCTCTTCTACATCATCGTCTATACCCATCGGTTCAACTTGCATGACACTCACCTCCATCGATCGGAGTAGCGAACTCCCGGATCGTTCGCTGGATGCCCCACAGGGAAAGGCGCTGTACTGCTATCCAACTGGTACCAGAGATCCTCGGGGCCATGAATCATGGCATCGCCTCCCAAGTCGACATTGACTCCCTTGGATTCGATAACAGAGATAGCCCCGTTGGCATCGGCGACGTCAAAGGCGATATGATTGAGACGCAAGTGGGGTAGCCCCGGCCGCAGGAAAAGAGCAAACAAACTCGGCTTACGTCCCACAGGGTCTTTCGGCGCGTCCTCGTAGTAGGCAACGGAGATGAACTCACCGCGCCGGGCGAATACACGCTTGCCATCGAGGCCAAACGCGTCCCTCAGCCAGTCCATCATGCGCGTTGGCGTAGCCACGTCGACGGCCACGTGGCTAATCCCTCGAACCATACAAGGAAGGTGCGGGTCGACGGGGCAGTCCTCCATCTTGATGGTTGGATCGTCCGTGCACGGTGGGTGCGTGAAGCTGTCTAGTTGCACGTGGAGCTCCTCAGGACCGTAGAGCATATGGTCTCCATCGATGTCTACATAGGCGCCTCGCCGTCTCAAGTCGTCAACCGCAGCCTGCACTCCCTGGCCCCGGACGCCAATGCCAACATGATTCAGGCGTCCTCGGTGAATGCCGGGCCGAAGGTGCAAAGTTATAAATCCCGGATTTGCCAGCGCAGGGTCGGGCGAGCCCATGATGAGAATGTATTCCCCCTTCCAGTACCCCTGGTGGAGGGTTTGCAGGCCAAAGACCTTCCTCAGAAAGCGTTCCGTGCGGGTGGGCGATGATATATCCACGGCAACATGGGTAACGCCCTCAACGTACATCCCCTGTCCTCCTCGGCCTCCAAAGTAGTCGCTCGGAGACAAATCAGGTCACAGGAACCGCGCCGAAGACGGTTCAACAGCACATCGGTCAACTGCCTTCTGGCGTCACCGAAGCTACATTGCACAACTCCCGCCGGGATAGCAAGGCAACCGCCGGTGCACCCTTCATGAACCAAACCAGAGACATGATCGAGCCTGCTTGGCTTGCAGAGGGCATGCCCCTTCCTCACTCGGGCTAGCCACATCCGCGGCGCAAGCCATCCGGCGCTTAGGTCTGATCGGAGTAGCGCACTCCGGGATTGTTCGCGGGATGTCCCACGGGATACGGCGTGGTGCTGCTGGTCAGTTGGAACCAGACATCTTCGGGCCCATGAATTATCGCGTCGCCGCCTAGGTCCACCTTGGCACCCCGCGATTCGAGGACACCGATGGCCCCATCAGCGTCGGCTACATCGAAGGCGATATGGTTGAGGCGTATGCGCGGCAAGCCCGGTCGCATGAAGAGGGGCATGAGGCCTGGCTTCCGGCCGATGGGGTCTGTGGGGGCATAGGTGTAGTAGACGCCGGAGATGAACTCTCCACGGCGTGCGAACTTGCGCTTTCCGTCCATCTCAAAGGTGCTACAGAACCAGTCTTGCATACGTGTAGGCACAGCCACGTCGATCGCCATGTGGTGTACGGCGCGCGCCAAGCAGGGCAAATCCTTGTCCACCGGCACATCCTCCATCAGAACAGTACTGTCGTCGGTGGGTGTGGGCCGCGGGTGCGTAAAACTGTCCATCTGGACGTGCAACTCCTCTGGGCCGTACAGCATATCATCCCCATCTACGTCAACATAGACGCCCTTTCCCTTCAGTTCGGCGACGGCGGTCGCCACGTCTTGGTCGCGGACACCAAAGCCGACGTGGTTCAACCGCCCGCGCCGGATTCCAGGCCGCAGGTACAGCACCACCAAGCCCGGGTTGGCCTGTTGATGATGAGGCGATCCCATGATGCGAATGTACTCCCCTCGCCAGTACCCTTGGCGAAGCGTTTGCAGCCCAAAGGTCTCCCGCAAGAACCGCTCCATACGGGTGGGCGATGCAACATCAATGGCAACGTGTGTAATTCCCTGAATGTACATCTTTCCTCCTCGGTTTTCTCTGCGGCTATGTGCCGGCAGGAGCGAATCCGCCCGCCAGAACTACGCTCTACTTGCGAACGTGACGTAGGCGTACATCCAAAGCGTCGCGCAGGCTGTCTCCGAAAAGATTGAAACCCAGGATGGTAACGAGGACGATGGCACCCGGCACCAGTGCAATCCACGGCGCACGCTCCAGGAATGCACGTCCCTCGGCTACCATCACTCCCCAACTCGGCGTGGGGGGGCGTATACCAAGTCCAAGGAATGAGAGGCTGGACTCAGTGAGCACAGCCGTAGCGATGCGCGTCGTCCCGAGCACGATCAACGACGCCATGATATTCGGCAGAATGTGTCTGTAGATAATGCGTGATTGTGATGCACCGATGGAGCGTGCAGCGGTTACGTACTCACGCTCCCGAGCGGCGAGTACCTCAGCACGCAGTACCCGCGCAAACATCGGAACGCTGGCCAGGCCAATGGCAAGCATCACGTTAAACAACCCAGGCCCAAGCACCGTGATAATGGTGAGCGCTAACAACAAGAACGGGAAAGCCATAAGTGTTTCGACGAAAGAGCAGATCACCTGATCCAGGATACCGCCCACATAGCCACCTGTGATTCCTAAGAACCCTCCCACTAGCAGTGATATCAAGACAGCTACCACACCCACGAGCATCGAAACCCTAGCGCCCCAGATCACCCGAGACAACATATCTCGGCCAAAGTTATCGGTGCCCAATAAGTTCTGCGCGGACGGCGACTTGTAGCGCCGAGTCAGGTCCTGGTCCGCTGGGTCATACGGCGCCAATAGTGGCGCTGCAACAGCCAGAACTACCAGGGCCAACACAATCAGCGCGCCAATCCCCCCTGTTTTTCGAGTCCATAGGAGCCGGCGCAGGAACTGCCGGCGCATCCTCCATACTGTCGAGGGCGGCTCGCGGAACGGTGCGTCTCTCAGCTGAGGGATCGTCTGTGCCCTATCCATGTGACACCCTTGGATCAATTGCCCCGATCAGGAGGTCGGTTACGAGGTTCGTTAGAACAATAGCGGTTCCGAATACCAAGATCAATCCTTGGACAAGGGGAAAGTCGCGACCATTGATCGCCCCGACCATCAAATACCCCAGGCCGCGCCGGGAGAAAACCATTTCGACTACGACGGAGCCAGTAAGACTATAAGCAAACATCGTCCCCGCTGCGGCAACGACCGGTATAGCCGCGTTCCGCAAGGCGTGCCGGATGATGACCACTCTGGGCATCAGCCCCTTGCTGTGGGCAGTTCGTATATAATCTTGACTCAGCGCTTCTAACATGGCGGAGCGCGTCAGCCGGGCGAGGAGCGCAGCCGAGTGCACCCCAATAACGAACGCGGGCAACACAAGGTGCTTTAATACCGAAATGGCGCTGCCAGCGCCGTCTCCTATCATGGGAAACCATGGCAGACGGAACGCAAAAACATATATCAGCAAGATCCCGAGCCAGAAAGTGGGCGCACTGAGACCTATCATCGAAAGAGTGACCGTCACATAGTCTGTCAATGTGTTGGGCTTGACCGCCGAGACAATGCCAGCTGGTACCCCGATCAGGAGGGCGATAATCATGCCTCCCAATGCGAGGTGCAACGTAGGCACCGCGGCGGACCGGACGTGTTGCGTCACGGGCAACTTGCTACGATACGAAGTACCCAGGTCGCCACGGATAACCCGGCTTACATACCGAAAGAACTGCTCGTAAAGGGGGCGATCCAAGCCAAGGTCCTTGCGAATCAGATCGAGCTGTTCCTTGGGAACATACGCAGTGTCGATATCCAAGAGCATCTCCACCGGATCCCCTGGGGTGAGGTGCAACAACATAAACACCCCAATGAGCATACTCAGAAGGGTGGGGATGAGGAATATCAAGCGTCGGATCACGTACTGCATTCTCGCTTCTCCTTCAGGAGAGCGCGGGCTGTGCCGGGACCGTGTCCCAGAAGGGCGCCCCTGCGCAGGCGCGCCCTTCTGGAGCATTCTATCCTCGGCCTACTTCTGGATGTCGAACAGGTGGAACCTTGTCGTCCACGTGCCCGCGTTGGGGATCATGCCTTTCACGTAGTTGCGGGCGGCACTGACCTCAATCACATACCAGAGCGGTACGACCGGCGCGTCTATAGCGATCTGCTGTTGGATCTGCTTTAGTATCTCGATGCGTTTCTGAGGGTTATTTTCCGTTGCCTGTGCTTCGATGAGTTCGCACGGCCCCTTGTACAACGCCATGTTAGGTCCGGGCGGGAACTGACCGCAGCGGAAGTAGTCCATGATCATGTCAACCTCGGCTCGGGTCGGGTTGGCAACTGTGATATCGTAGTTGCCCTCTCCCTGGTGTTGCCGGATTGCGGCCCGGTCGAGGTAGTTGATCTCGAGCTCAACACCCACCTTCTTCCAGTAATTCTGCACGATCGTGAGCATGATGGGGTTGAAGGCAGTCTTCATCGAGTCCACAGTGATTTTGAAGCCGTTGGGGTACCCTGCCTCCGCCAAGAGCGCTTTTGCCTTCTCCGGACTGTACTCGTATTTAACAACGTCGTCGGTGTGCCCGACCAACGCCGGCGGAACAACCGAATGGGCAACACGGATGAGCATACCCTCCGTGGCTTCGCGGACGAGCGTTTCGCGGTCGATCGCATGAATCAGGGCACGCCGCACGCGCACATCGTTGAACGGCTTCCGCGTGTTGTTCAGCCACAAAGCATATATGCTGGCCGCAAACTTGTCGTCGCCATTCACAACAACGCCCTGCGCCTTCCGCAGTTCCGTGATGTTGGCGGGTTCGCGCACGATCATGTAATCAATCTCGCCCGCCTTCAGGGCCAGGACCGCAACGCTCTCCTCTGGTACAACCCGCAGTTCGACTTCGTCAATAGCGGGGCGGCCACCGAAGTAGTCATCGTTCGCCGCCAACGTTACCCCACCGTTGGTTTCGGCTTTCACAACCCGGTAGGGTCCGGTGCCAATGGGCTTCAGGCAAAAGTCCTTCCCCCGTTCCTCGATCGCCCGCTTGTTCACGATGTTCGTGTTGGGCGTGAACGCAACGTTGATCAGGAAACCAGGCTGCGGGTTCTTCAACGTTACGCGGACGGTCCGAGAATCCACCACCTCAATGGACTTGACCACCTTCAGCGCTGGCGTCCCGAGCGCTTTGGTCGCGGGGTCCATGACCCTTTCCCAGGAGTACTTGACGTCCTGGGCCGTGAACTCCCCATACCCTTCGTGCCACTTGACCCCCGCGCGCAGGTAGAACGTGTATACCGTCCCATCGGCGCTGACCTCCCATCGCTCCGCCAGGCCCGGGGCCACCTCGGTCAATGACCCCGGCTTAGGGGCTACGACGGAGTTGAAGATGTTCATGATGTTGTTGCTGTCAGGTATGCCGGTCTGGAAAGCAGGGTCTAGACAGTTGGTGCCCATCGCAAACGCCCACGTCAGCTTCTTCTTGGTTTTCACAGTGGGTGTCGGCGCAGGTTTGGGTGTGTCTGTAGGTGCAGGCGGTTTTGTGGCTTCGGGTGCCTTTGTGGGCGTGGGTGCTTTGGTGGGTTCGATGGTAGGCGTGGGGCCGCAGCCGGAGAGCACAACGCCCAGAATGACCAGCGAGGTCAACAGGTAGACAAAAGACTTACGCATCGCCGTTTCTCCTCTCTTCTTGACTCCACGTCACAGGAATAGAAAACGTGAGTCGAACACCGCTGCAGATGCCTTCACCTCCTTCCCTACTGGTCTCCTTTGACTTCGGATACTCGACGCTGAGACTTCACTGGTTCAAGCTCCTCGGAAATCGCCCGTACTACCTCCTCGACGCTCTGGCTGGTCCTCGCAGCGGTTAGCCGGGACAATTCGGAAATCCACCGCCGCGTCGCGCCAACAGTCCATGCAGGAACAGACACTGCGTCGAGCGTCTTCTTGACCTCATCCATTTCATCCAGCCTCCGAGCCCCGCTCAGCGTGGTCGAGCGTAACATGCGTAGGATCATTGCATCAGTTCCCGCCTGCCCATATTCCTGGGCCAGGAGTTGCCTGAGGGGATCAAGCAGGCCGAGACGGTGCGCAGCGATGAGCGTCTCGGCGAGCAAGGCAATGGTGCCCTTTGTCATCACGCTCCAGACCATCTTCGCGGAAGACGCATCGCCGGGTTGGGAGGACACAACAGTCGTATTCAAGCCCAGGGCTGAGGCCAATTTGTGGAAGTTGGCGGCGGCGCGGCCCGAGAGGAAGATAGGGACTTGATCTCGCAGAAGCGGTACGGGTCCCATGATGGCTGCGTCAACGAAACGGCCCCCTTGTGACTCGATCACACCTGCAATCTGCGCGACGGTAGGCCCTGCAACCGAGTTCACATCTACATAGATACAATCAGCGCCAAGATACGGGGCGACGGATTCGGCGACCCGCACAGCGGCGGCAGGAGTCACGGCCGAGACAACAACCGCAGCATTGTTTACGCCTGAGGCCTCGTACGTTGCCACTAACCCTGAGGCGCGCAGCCTCCGAAGCGTGGCTTCGGAGGGCTGCCTACCTAATGGCAGACAGACGGAACACTCGACGCCGGTAGCACCCCGCAACGTCGGGGCGAACAGCGTTGCCGCCACTTCTCCAAAACCTAGGAGAACCCACTTCTGGACTTGCGAATTGTGTGGTGTCATGACGTAAACCTGGCCACTACAGCGGACGATCTGGTGATATGATATCACATAAGTGACAACTTGTCAATAGCCGCGCCATTACTTTAGTACGTCTGGTGCTTGGCAACCTCGAAGGATGCCGGCATCGCGCAGCAACAACCGTCGTTTGTGTCGGCCCTTAGGGCTGCCGGATTTGAAGCGATGACGGCACGCCTTCGATGACGCTACAGGTCTTCGAGCACACAGGGTTACCGCTTCGTTGGACCAAGCCTGATCACCTGGTTATTGCACACCCATGGGACGATGTGGGCCTGTTTGCCCGCCAAGCTGGATCATCGCCAGAAGCGTGCGATAGACGATGGCCATGTCAGGGCCCATGTATTCGACAGTGACCCCGTCCAACCGCTGGCTCCCAGGTATCCACGATGCCATGTCCGCCTGACCGGGTTGGTGGAATACCGCCCGCAGCGTGATCGGCGGAGGCACAACGAATGGCTTGCCCTTGGCCTTGACCGCACGCTCAGCAGCCTCCCGGATCATCCTCTGTGCCACCTGAGGGTGCAAACACCGGGCCGATGCCCAGGTGATCCCTTCCTTGACCGCGACCGTTTCGATCTCGCCCAGGAGTGCCCGGGCTTCCTCGGTTACCGCTTTGTCACCCGCTACGAGGACTACGGGAACGCCGTGTGCCCCGGCCATGGCGGCGTTCAGTCCCGTCTCGCCGACCACTATCCCGTTCAGGCTCACCTCGCTGATTACGTTGCCGCTAACGGTGTGAGCACGTACGCCTGCACCTGTCCTCTGTCTTGAATGATAACCGATGAAGAGGACCGCTTTCACTTCGGGGCCGATCCCCTGCATTTGCCCTAGAGGCTTGCGGTCGCCCGAAATGAGTTCGGCCGCCGGGTGCAGTTCCTCGATCAAGATGTTTGCCATGCCACCGTGGCTATCGTTGACCAGAATGTGTGTAGCGCCGCCCGCCAACGCGCCCTCAATGGCGGCGTTGGTTTCGGCGGTCATCAGTCTGCGGAACCGCTCGTACTCCTTGTGGTCCGAGGCGACGTGGTCTCTCGTCACCACACCTGCGACCCCTTCCATATCCACGGAAATGTACACGTTCACCGTAATATCTCCTTAAGGAACTGTGTGAGGCCAGGCAGTACTGCCCCTGTATGGATCTCAGCCGCAGTCTTATTGCTGCCAACTCTCGCCGTATGTCTGTGCATTCAGACCAGTGTCCTGCGATTCGGCAGACAATCAACCAGATGGCCCGATTGTGCCTTTTGCTAGGTTTTCTTCTTTGGGTCTTGCCGTCAGGAGAGCCCAGACTGTGGTCAAGGCGAACAGGGCCCCCGTGGTCGCAAATGCGGAGCGCAGACCCCATGTTGCCGCGACAGTCGCTCCGAGCATCGGCCCTACTACACGCCCACCGGAACTGAAAGAGTGGCTCAGGGCATATACGGTCCCTTGCTGCTCCTTGGGGGCAGTGTGGGCAAGGATAGCGTTTGCCGTGGGTAACAAACCGCCGACGCACACCCCTGTCGCAAATGTCGTCGCGAGCAGAACTGGCAGATTGGGTGAAAGAGCCTGCCCCACGTAAGTCAGAGCTGCGCCCGCGCCGCAAACCAGTAGAATCTTGCGGTATCCAATGCGATCACCCAGCCATCCGAGCAAGGCAGCTGAGATCGCGCTCGCGAATGAAAGCACGCCATACGTGATTCCAGTGCTTATGTTGACAAGTGTCGGGTTGGGCAGAAGTGACTCCACAAATAGCGGCAGGATCGGGCGCGAAGCAGAGTTAGCTGCGTAGACAGCGCTTAGCGCCAGCATCGCTGCCAAGATCGGGCCAGAATGAGCGATGGTCCGTGCACATTCCCGCATGCTGCGATTGGTCTTCGTTTTCCCAGTCCGGCTCGGCTTATCCTCAACCAGGAGAACGAGCACGAGTAAGCCCCCGATGACGAGTATGAGTGCTGCCGCAGCGAATGCCTGCCGATAGCCAAGGTAGTCGGCGAGGACACCACCGATCAACGGGCCGAAGGAAAAGGCGAGATAGCCACCCATTTGCATCAGTCCCAATGAGAAGCCCACACTCGATGGCGGCACAAACGAGGAGACCAGGATAATGAAGGCCAAGGTGAAACCAGTAAGCGCACCTTGAAGTACGCGAAGAACAAACAATTGCTGCACATTGGTTACGAATGCCATAGCAGCCAAAGTGATTGCTCCGCCGAAGGCAGCGCGCTCTACCATCAACTTAGGCCCTCTGCGGTCGGCCAGCCAGCCCCAGAGCGGCGAGACGAGCGTCATAGCGATCGCAACCCCGGACATGATGGCCCCCGCCCATAGTTTCACTTGGTTGGCATCTAAGACGCCCAATTCCCGGATATAGAACGGGATGAAGGGAAGACAAAAGTCAAAACCGAGCAAGCAGAGGAACTGGGCCACCCAGGCTACAGCCAGCCTTCGTTTCCAGGCGGTCACGCCTGATAGGTCTTCGCGGGGCACCGAAGGCATTCCAAGCGCTTCAAACGAGCGGTGATAGTCTGTGGTCAAGCGGCGTACGCTCCGTCTTATAAAATGCCTGCACGTTCTACGGGTAACGGGTAAGCAACACCTGGCACGATGTGCTTGTACCGTTACTGCTAATTGTAGGGCGCGGGCTTGCCTTGAGGTACGATCGGATCGTTTCTCGAGTGCTTCACATCGGACCATTCGCGCCCGGTCTCTCAGGGAATACCCGACCGGTGCTCACCCGCGATGTTCAGATGCATTATCGGCCTCTGCCCCGCCCCACGGTTGACATGTCGGCCGGCTTCTGGAACGTCAGAGTCTCGCCAGTGCCCCGGCAATTCTCTCGAGCCCCTCGTCAATATCCGCTTCCGAGCAGGCGAACGACAGCCGCAAGAACCCCTCGCCCTGACTGCCGAAAGCGGCCCCTGGGTAGACAGCAACGCCGGCCTCGGTGAGCAAGTATCGGGCCAACTCGAGGCTCGGCTTGTCCACGCCGCTCACCTTGGTGAACGCATAGAAGGCGCCCCTGGGCTTCAGGCACGCTAGTCCTGGAATACGATTGATGCCACTTACCAAGCGGTCACGACGACGCCGAAATGTCTCGATCATCCGATGAACGGGTTCCTGAGAACCTCGCAGAGCCTCCACAGCGGCTGGCTGCGTGAACGCAACGGAACAAGACAGTGTGTTCAGCACCAGCTTTGTGATATGGGGCGT
This sequence comes from Chloroflexota bacterium, assembly GCA_016875995.1. Lineage (GTDB taxonomy): Bacteria > Chloroflexota > Anaerolineae > VGOG01 > VGOG01 > VGOG01. The sequence continues at coordinate 8,516 of VGOG01000035.1, read as the reverse complement.
CAGTTCTCGCGGCGTTACACTATACCCCAAACGCCAGCCGGTCATTGCGTAAGTCTTGGAGAAGCCATCAATCAGGACGGTTCGTTCGGACATCCCTGGCACGCTGGCAATGCTCTCAAATGAGTCTTCGTAGACCAATCGGCTGTAGATCTCGTCGGACAAGATCCAAAGGTCATGCTTGAGCACGATATCGCCCAAGGCCTCCAGTTCGCCACGTGTTAGTATGGCGCCAGTTGGATTAGAGGGCGAGTTCACAACCACGAGGCGAGTGTTGGGCGTGACCAAGTCTTCCAAAAGAGCAAAGTCGATACTGAAACCGGTGTCCATAGTCAGGGGCAGGGACACGGCTTTCGCGCCGACAAAGTTCGCCAGTGATGCATAGAACGGATACGCCGGGTCTGGGCATATCACATCGTCGCCCGGCTGGCATAAAGCCGCCATGGTAAAGAAAATCAACGGTTTCACGCCCGGCGCCACGACCACCTGGTCTGGGCTGACCGTGATGCGACGGGTCTTGCTGATCTCCTCGGCGATCGCCTGCCTCAGAGCAGGAATCCCGGCGGCAGGTGTATAGTGCGTTTGGCCACCGCGAAGGGCTGCTACGGCAGCCTCCACAATATCAGTCGGCGTGTCAAAGTCGGGCTCACCAGCGTGCATTGGTATGACTCGCTCCCCCCGCGCCCTCCGCTGCTGAACCTGAGTCAGCACATCACCCATGCCTTCGCCACCGAGGAAGTTCATTCGTTCGGCCAGTCTCATTCGTTCGCGTCTCCTGATGGCCTCTCCACTTCCCCCATCGTAACCCACTGAATACTCTCCGGACGCCAGTCTATCGCTCTGACAGATTATCTTCGCTCACAGCGTGAGGAGGCCGACAAATCAGGTTAGAAATAGTCGCGCGTCCGCGTGTGTGCCACGTACGATGATCCGTGTCTCATGTGGATCACCTCGGGCCAGACCTGGTCATCCAACAAACTCTCGACTTTGCGAACGGTCGTAATCTGCATTTCCAACGCCCGGATGAGGTGTGCGTAGGGTTCTGCCTCTGCACGCGCCGCGGTTAGCTCTACCTCCAGGTCTTTGCAGTAATCCTCAACGGTGTTGAGCAGGGTCTCAAGATGCTCCTGGATACGATAGACTTGTGGATCTGTTTTTCGCTTGGCTTTCACTTTCAACTCCCTTGGGGTGAACGTTCCCCGCTACCTGTGCTCTTGAACCATCCTCCGCCAGGCCGCCCTGCCACGTTGAGTGGCATGGGTTGCGCACAACCTGCACGACTGGGAGGACAACGGAATCTCTCAAGAGCATGTGCGACGTATGACTTCCCACAAGACACGCGTGCCAAAGCCCAGGTTGTCTAGCGAAATGCGCTCGTTATGGCTGTGTATGAGCGCGAACATGCTCGGCTCGCCAGGGACCATTTTACTTGGTCGCAAACCGTAGACCTTGACCCCTTTTGCTACCAGATAGCGACCGTCTGTCCCCCCTGCAACCATGTTGGGCACCACAATGCTTTCGGGTTCCAGTTCGCAGATCACCTCCCGGATGGTATCGAACAAGGGAGTGTCGTAAGCGCTCTCGACACCAGGCGACGAACGCGTCACTTCGATTTCGATGTCATGCCCTACACGCTCCCGCATCTCTGCAATCGCACTATCGGCGGTCTGGTCGGGCAGGATTCGACAGTCCACCTCAGCCTCCGCGACCGAGGGGATGACGTTCACTTTCTGTCCTGCGCGTAAAATCGTGGGAGTGGCGGTGTTATGCAAAGAGGCGTAGAGTACCGGAGCCAAGCTCTGGTCAGGAAGCTGTTTCAAGGCCTCCTCTTCCATCGCTGGGTCCAGCAGGCCCAGTACTGCCTTGCCTTCAGACGGCGGTAAGACTGCACCGAGAGTGTGGATGTAGGCTTCGACGGTTGCAACGCGATGTTGCGGCAGACGTGCCCTGGCCAGCCGATCCACTGCGGCTGCCAGCTTGGCGACGGCACTCTCACCCCAGGGCCTGCTACCATGTCCCGGCTCGCCCCGCGCCCGCAGTTTAACCCAGCAGATGCCCTTTTCGGCGGTCTGGATGCCAAACACCCACCGGTTACCCATGCGCACCCCCAGCCCGCCGCCCTCGTTGATCGCGTACTCAGCATCGAGCAGGTCAAAGCGGTGCTGAACAAGCCAGCCTACGCCATTACTGCCCCCAGCCTCCTCGTCAGCGGTGGCGGCCAGGATCACATCGCGCTTGAGCGGAACCATGAGTCGCTTCAGCAACAGGAACAGTTCCAACTCGATGGCGGTGAGTGCCTTGCAGTCAATAGAGCCGCGGCCCCACAGATAGCCGTCTACAATGTCACCAGAGAATGGTGGGTGAGTCCACGCCTCTGGCTCGACCGCTACTACGTCGAGGTGCGACAGCAACAGCATGGGCTGCTCTGAGCCGTCCCCTTTCAGCCGGGCAATGACGCAGCCCCGCCCGGGCGCTGGCTCCAACACAGTAGCGGCAATCCCTTCGCTCGCCAGCCGATCCCGGACGTACGCAGCGCAAGGGGTTTCGTTCCCTGGTGGGTTGGTTGTGTCGAAGCGCACTAGCGCTTGGAGCGTATTTACCACTCTGCTTTGCATGTCGTCCCAGTTGACGAACATATTCCTCCTCGACGACCACCGATGCTCAGACCCAGGCGGAACTGCAATCTGCAGGTTGTCCGTGTGGAAGCTAGGCGCCAGGCCCTGCTCGTGGCACGGCAATGGCGTACCAAGGCCCTTGGCCCAGTAAGATACGCCTTGCTTCCTCTGCGGCTTGCCGCCGCAGGTCGCGGATGGACTCGGCGGACAACCATGCCACATGTGGAGTGGGCCAAACATTCGGTAGGGACAGCAAGCCTTCCAAAGGCGGGGGTTCTACAGCAAACACGTCTAATCCAACTCCGCTGATATGCCCCTCGATCACGCACTGCGTAAGAGCTGCTTCATCGATCAAGTCGCCGCGGGCGCAGTTCACGAGGATCGCGCCCTGTTTCATCAGCCGCAGACGCTCCTCGGACAAGAGGCCCTTTGTCGCGGCACTCGAAGGGGCGTGCAGGGTGACAAAGTCGCTTTGCTTCAACAGGTTCTCGAGAGAGACCTTCTCAGCGCCCATGCGGGCGATCTCCTCAGCGTTGATCCATGGATCGTAGACCAGGACGCGGGTCCATATCGACTTTGCTCGCGCGATGACAGCTCGGCCGATGCGCCCTGCGCCAATCACTCCCAAGGCTGTATGGCTCAGGCGCCTCAACGTGACCTTCGGAAGCGCGGAACCCCACTGGCCAGTGCGGACGGCACTGGCCCAGATGTCCAACCGTCGGGCAAAGAGGAGCAGCAACGCGATGGTGTGGTTGGCCACCTCTTCGACGCCATAGTCCGGCACGTTGCTGACCGTCATGCCCAGTGCGGCGGCCGCTTCCAGGTCTACGTTGTCGACTCCAACTCCATAGCGAACGACCGCTCGGCAGCGCCTCAGGCAGCGCAGTGCCTCAGCATCCAAATCAAAACTGACCCCCAAAAGTACCGCATCGGCTTGCCGAGCCGCGTCAAGGGCTGCTGCCTTCTCCAACCCACCTAGGTATAAGACCTCAATACCCGAGCCTCGCAGCACCTCCACTTCGATCGTGGCGTCGGGGAAACGGTGCCCGATGGTGGCCACGCACAATTGGCCAGAGGAGCGTTCATCTTGGGACGAGTAGTAACTCAACTTTTCCTCTCTGTATCTCCGGCGGGGCAGATGCGAACAGGGCTGTCACCCGACCGCGTATCCGCGTCCCGAGACTCTGCTTCGGCGATAAAGCCCGCCACCTGAGACAAGTGCTCGCGCATCGTTCGCTGCGCCTCGTTGCTATCGCGGCGCTTGACTGCCTCCAGAATCCTCTTGTGGACCCCGATCGAGCGTTTGGGCGCGTTGGGCGCTGTGGCTCCTACGCGGCGGCTTTCGCGCGCCAGCATCATGACCGGCTCCAGCACTAGGGGAAACAGCTGATTGTGGGCTGCCTTGCAAAGGGCCCGATGGAACTCCAAATCAAGCTCGACATACTCCGAAGGTGAGTCAACCTTGGTCGCCATCTGCTCCCACAGTTCTGTGAGATTCCGGATGTCTTCTTCGGTACAGCGCTCGGCCGCAAGCCCTGCGATCTCTACTTCCAGGATACACCGCAGTTCCAAGAGCGCCCAGAGCGGACTATTCTGAGTCCTCACGAACCTAACGACGGAGTCGCTCACGCTATCGGCCGACGGCCTCACCACCATGGCGCCCCGGCCGTGCTGTACCTCGACCAGACCTTGAAGTTCCAAAGCCTTAATCGCCTCACGAATGACCGTGCGGCTGACACCGAACTGCTCCGCTATGATCCGCTCGGGTGGCAGCATATCACCCGGCTTGAGGACGCCTTCTATGATCTTGGTCCCGACTTCATCTACTACTTTTTGAAACAGGCGTTCGTTGTCCTTGATTTTCCGGAACTGCAAGGCCTCTACATCGGTTTTGACTATTGTGGTCACCGCAGAACCTCCCCTTGAATCAGCCAGTCTTCAGCTTCTCTGCTCGAACAAGTCCCGCTTTTCCAGGTGTGAACACGACCCTCAAGGCGTTCTCAAGCCGTTGCGTCATAAGTGTGAAACCTCTGACAGCTTCGTCGAGAGAAAGCTGGTGAGAGACGAGCGGCTCCACACACACCTTCCCCAGCGCCAGCAGGCAGATCGCCTCGGCATAGCGCGCGCCGGCTCCCCGGGATCCCAAAACGGCCAATTCTTTGGAGTAAAGCGCGCCGCCATGGACCCCATCCAGCGGCCCGTTAATGATACCATAAGATACGACAGTTCCGCCATAACGCGTCAAGGCAAATGCCTGCGCAAGACCCGCAGGCGTTCCTGAGGCTTCAAAGGTAACTTCAAACTCGTCATTACCTGGTCGGTGTCGCCAGTACTCGAAATCGACTGTACGCACGTTGACCACATAGTCGGCGCCCAGGTTTGTGGCCACGGCGAGACGGCTATCCCGCGTGCCCAAGACAACGATTTCCCGGGCGCCCGCCTCCCTGCATACCTGCAGAAGCAGTAGGCCCGCATGACCGGGCCCGATGATGGCAATGCGTCTGCCAGCAAGGTCGCCCGCACGTTCGGCGGCGTGAACGGCTGTCGCCAACGTGACTGCTGATTGAGCTGCCACGATGCTCACGTTGTCCGGCAATACGTGCACTGCGACTGCAGGGACGGCTACGGCTTCTGCGAAGCAACCATCAATGGTGCGGCCCAGCGCGCCCGGCGACATGCAGCTCTGCCGGCAGTCCGCGCCGCCCGCTAAACCTTGACCACCCTGCCACGACCCCTCCGCGATGACGCGCTGTCCTTCCCTCAAACCCGAGACGCCCTGGCCCACCACGAGCACGTGCCCGGCGAACTCATGGCCCAGGACTAGAGGAAGGCTCGCGGGATACCTACCCTCGTAAACCGCGACGTCCGTGCCGCAGATACCCGCTGTTTCAACCGCAAGTACGACCCAGCCAGGTCGTGCTTGCGGTAAAGGTCGGCACTCGACCCGCAGGTCACCCGGGCCGTACAGCACAGCAGCCTTCATTATGTTCCCCAGCTGTGATCCATCCTTATACGCGCGGTGCATAACTCTGCAAACGCCGCCCTGTCGTCTTGTCAAGGGGATGAACGTCGGTCAGCAAGCGCTCGTCGAATGGAAAGATAGTAAAGATCTCGGGCTCGCCGTCCGTCACGATCACATTGTTCTCCAATCGGAAGCCACCGATGCCCGGCTTGCCGGCGTACGGCTCGAAGTTCAAAACCATGTTCTGCTGGAGCGGCACGCGTTCATCTTTGGAACTAATGCTGAAGTACGGGGGTTCCCACGGGCTCAACCCTGCACCATGGCCGAGATTGTGTCGCACACAGGGCTGGGCTGCGAGGTAAACGTCGTAATTGGTCTTTCCGACCCTAGCCGTCGCGCAGGCGTTGAATAACGCGTTGTAGCACTGCTGGTGAAGCTCGACCTGCTCACGGGTCGGCCAGACGTTGCCGCAGATATATGTTCGAGTAAAATCGCCCCAGTACCCGTTGTAGCAGCCTCCGATATCAATGATCACAACATCCCCCTCGCGGATAATGCGATCCGAGGTGAAACGCCGATAGGGCGCGGTGTATGGACCCGAAGCGACGATATTCGAACACTGGGTCCATTCGCTGCCCAGCGCGGTCATGGCCCCCCAAGCGGCGGCTAGCACTTCGCACTCCTTCACACCGGGAGTCAGGGCGTCAAGAGCAGCGTGGAATCCCACCTCCGTCAGGACCGCGGCTGCTCGGATGCACGCGAGTTCCTCTTCCGTCTTGATTATCTTGGCCTTGAGTAGAATTTCATAACCATCCACAAACTCAGCGCTCGGAAACACAGTCTTGAGGGAAGTTTCTATCCGCGGGGTCCACAGATCGATGCCAATCTTGCAGTCTGTTCCCAGGTCAAACTCTGCTTTCACCGATTCAGCCCAGGCCACGGTGCCTACATGGTCTCGCACATTGGCGCGTCCTTGGATCTGTCGCTCCTCGAGCCAGGGCATGGAAGGGCGGCATGTGTCCAGGTCCATCGTGTAAAGTACGAAATCGCCGCGCCGGTGAAGCACTACGTTGCCAAACGACAACTCGGCCACCGGACCAAGATGGCTTCGATGGCCCGTCAAATAACGCGCGTCCTCTGCCCTGAATATGAATAGGGCATCCACGTCCGTCTCGGCCAATGCCGCCTTTGCCCGTTCGAGGCGCCCACGGCGAAGACGATCGAAATCAATGCGCTGCTCCCAGTCTACACCCATCCAGCCTAGATCTCTCATGGTTCGTTTGTACCTCCCTTCAGATTCAAACACAAAACACGCGGCGATTGCCGGGTTGTTGTCAACCACGCTGACATTCTTCGGTATCATTCCACAGGCCCTCAGCCTGTTCACAACGTTGTGACAATGCATCGCGATCACACGGGAGCAGTCTGGTGTCCGAACTACTCGCTCGACCGCGCCGCCTCCTAGCCGGTGGAAACCGACGCCACAACGCGGTTGCGCAGAGTCCCGACTCCTGCGATCTCGGCCTCAATGGAATCGCCGTCTTTCAGAAATACCGGCGGCTGCCTGGCGAAACCAACGCCGCCCGGAGTGCCAGTCGCAATGATGTCCCCGGGCTCGAGGGTCATGCCCTGCGAAAGGATGCTGATCAGTGCGGCGATGGTGAATACCATGCAACGCGTGTTAGACGACTGCATGACCTGACCGTTGAGACGTAGCGTCAAGTCTAGGTCCTGTGCGTCCCGAATGTCCTCCGCAGGGACGATGCACGGGCCTATGGGGCATGTCGCATCAAGGCTCTTACCCTTGAACCACTGTCCGTGACGCCGTTGCAGATCGCGTGCGGACACGTCGTTGATAACGGTGTAGCCAAAGACATAGCTCATTGCCCTGTCCTCAGGAATGTCAATGCCCTTTCGCCCGATGATAACGCCCAGCTCCAGTTCGTAATCGAGTTCCCGCGTCAGCTTCTCATACAGTGGAATTGGGGCATCTGGCCCAATGACCGCTGTTGGCGGCCTCGTGAAGAATGTTGGGTGCGCTGGGGGCTCCGGAGAACGCCCTCTGATTGCGGCGCCTTCGCGGACATGTTCACGGTAGTTCAAACCAACGCCAAAGATGTTCTTTCGCGGGCGTGGAATCGGCGCGAGGAGACTTACGCTCTCAATGGGCAAGCACCAGTTCCCGATAGCAGGAGGAGGTAATCGTTCGATGATTTGGTGGACAGTCCGCAATGCCTCGGGACCCGCCTCAATCAGCGCAAGCATGTTGTCAGCCCACTGAAGGCTGGCGGCAGAGATCTCGCGCTGGCTGGTTTCTAACAGAGGCTTCAGGTCAAGAACCGACTTTTCCTGGAGCACACCGACGCGGGATGCAATAACATCGCGAAAGGTTACCAATTTCACGGCTGCTGCCATCTCCATCGATAATGATACGAATCGCAATGCCCTTGCCTATCTGGCCTTTTGTCGATTGTGAGCCACCGATTTATCGCGAGACACTCAGGCGTAACAACGAGCGCAGAGCGGTGCAGAAGTAGCATTACTTATCACATATCATACCACAAAATCGTCTCTTTGTCAAGGGCCACCTCAACTCAATCAGAGCCCTGTCAAAGTCGCGCTGAATGCCCCCAGTAATACGGATTTGTCACCCTGGGCGGCAGCGAACAGTCTCTTTTTGTACCAACGAGATACTTCGTTTCACTCAGCCTGACATTGCGGGCAGACTTTGACAGGGCCCTGCAAACGGGTCATCGCACTTTAGCGTGAAATAATCATCGAGATTCGTCTACAACTCTGCCCTCTGGTAAAATATAAGCCGTTTTAAGAACTCAGGAGGTGCCTGATACGGGTGGTCATGGTGGACAAGATCCCTGATTTCGCTGATAATAGGTTTGCCAAAACCAAAGCAGCGAAAGGAGGGCTCTGCCACCATGACCGAG